>JAAYCL010000026.1 GCA_012729785.1 Chlamydiota bacterium
ATATACTGACAAGTTTTCGGTTCGGCCCCCTAGGGGGCCAAGGGAAGATGCACTCTCCACGGAGTGAATCTCAAAACCGGACATTTTAACTTTGCTAGAAATAGGACATTTTAACTTTGCTATTACAGGCGGCCTCTCGGGGATGGCGAGGCCGCCTGATCTGTGATATGCTCCCCGTGCGCGGTCGTGCTGCAACGTATTGATCCGGCAACGGTTATGTAGAACGTCTTGAATGCGCAACGGGTTGCGATCGGGATGGGGGGGGGCGGGAGGCTCGCCGCCGAGCTGATCGAAGAGGTGTTTCTCGCCGGCTACGGCAACGAGCTTCTGAACCGGCTCGACGACGCTGCGGAGGTCGAGTTCGGCCCCGCGCGCCTCGCCTTCACGACCGACGCCTTCACCGTCAAGCCCCTCTTCTTCCCCGGCGGCGACATCGGCCGGCTTGCCGTCTGCGGCACGTCGAACGATCTCTCCGTGAAAGGTGCGCGCCCGCGCCATCTCTCCGCCGCGTTCATCATCGAGGAGGGGTTCCTCCTCGACGAGTTGCGCCGAATCGTCGGCTCGATGCGCGCGTCGGCGACGGAGGCGGGCGTCGAGATCGTCGCCGGGGACACCAAGGTGGTGCGGAGGGGCGAGGCGGACGGGATCTTCATCGTCACCGCGGGGGTGGGGGAGCTGATCGAGGGGATGGATATCTCCTGCGGGGCGGCGCGCCCCGGCGATGCGATCATCGTCTCCGGCGCGGTGGGGTGCCACGGCGCGTCGATATTGAACGCACGGGAGAAACTCGGTTTCACGCCGGCGATCGTGAGCGACGTCGCCCCCGTGCGCGGGATCGTCGAGGCGCTCGAGCCGGCGGCCGCCGCCGTGCACGCCATGCGCGATCCGACGCGGGGCGGACTCGCCAGCGCGCTGAACGAGATCGCGGCGGCGTCCGGGGTGTCGGTGCGGATATTCGAGGACCGGGTGCCGGTCGCCCCCGGCGTGCGCGCCTGCTGCGGGGTCCTCGGGCTCGATCCGCTCTACATGGCGTGCGAGGGGCGGGCGGTCATTGTCGCCGACCCCGCCCGCGCGGGGGAGATCCTCCGGCTCGTCGCGAAAACGCCCGGGGGGAGGGGCGCCGCCCTGATCGGCGAGGTGACGGGGCGGCGCCTGGAGCCGGGGCTCCCGCCCGTGGCCGTGGAGACCGGGATCGGCACGAAACGTTTCCTTCCCCTTCTCGACGGCGAGCCGATCCCCCGGATATGCTGAACGCCGTGAAACGTCCCGGGTGGCGCGAGGGGGGGAACGGATGCACGAGCTTTCCGTCGTGCGGGGGATCCTCGGGATCATCGAACGCGAGCGGAAGGCGCGCGGCTTCTCGAGGGTGAGATCCGTCGAGGTGCAGTGCGGGCACTACTCGTGCATCACGGAGGAGTCGCTCCGTTTCTGCTTCGAGGCGGCGGCGGTCGAACCGCATCTGCGGGGGGCCTCGCTCAGTCTCGTGAGGCTGCCCGCGCGGTTCGAATGCCCGGCGTGCGAGGCGGAGTTCGACGCCTCGAAGACCGAGCCGGAGAGGTGTCCCGCTTGCGGCGCTCCCAATCCGTCGCCGCGGATCGTGTCGGAGATCCTGGTGCGGTCGCTGGAGGTGGACCGATGAAGATCAGGTTGATGGACCGCGTCCTGGAGGCCAACGACGCCTGGGCCCGGGAGAACCGGAGGTTCCTCGCCCCGCGCGGCGCGGCGATGCTCAACCTGATCGGCTCCCCGGGGGCGGGGAAGACGGCGCTCCTGGAGAAGACGATCGAATCGTTGGCGGGGCGGCTCCCGGTCGCCGTGATCGAGGGGGACGTCGCGACGAGCCGCGACGCGGAGCGGATCGGGAGGAGGGGCGCCCCCGTCGTCCAGATCAACACCGGGGACGGGTGCCACCTCGGCGCCAGCGCGGTGCACGAGGCGCTGAGGGAACTCTGCGCGACGCATGCCCCGCGGCTCGTCTTCGTCGAGAACGTCGGCAACCTCATCTGCCCCGCGGAGTTCGACCTCGGGGAGTGGGGCAAGATCGCGGTGTTGAGCGTGGCGGAAGGGGACGACAAGGTCGAGAAGTACCCGCTCCTCTTCTCCCTCTCGCGGGCGCTCGTGATCACGAAGCTCGGCATGCTGCCGCACACGAACTTCAGGATGGCGGAGGCGGAGCGCTGCTTCCGCAGGGTCAACCGGAACGCCCCGATCATCCCCCTGGACAGCGTGACCGGGGACGGATTCGGGCCGTGGATCGATTTCGTGGAACGCGCCGCGGGAACCGGTCGCGTCTGAGCGGGGCGCACCCGGCGCCGCGGGTCCGCGGCCGGCGACGGAGGATTCCCGGGCCGTTCGCCGTCCGTATCTGCTACACTGGTGCGGAACCCAAGGGAGGAGACTGCGGCATGAAGACGATTCCTTTCGCCCTCTGGACCCCGGGGCTCCCGGAACTGATCGTCATCCTCTTCATCATACTGCTCCTCTTTGGCGCCCGGCGCCTCCCCGAGACGATGCGCAGCCTCGGGAAGGGGGTCAAGGAGTTCAAGAAGGGGATGCGGGATGCCGAGGGGGGAGGGGAGGACGGCGCGGATGAGAAGCGCCCCCCCGCTTCCTGACGCGGCCGCCGGGGAGAAGCCGTTCCTCGACCACCTCGAGGATTTGCGGAGGACGCTGATCAGGGCCCTGTGCGCGTTCTTCGCCGTCTTCCTCCTCTGCGTCCCCCTGACCCTGCGCGGGTGGACGATGCGAATCCTGAAACGCCCCCTCGCCGCGGCGACCGCGGGGGGCGCCGCCGCGACGCTCCCGACGCTCGCCCCGGCCGGCGGCTTCTCCGTGGCGATGAAGATCTCCCTCGAGAGCGCGCTGGTCCTGTCGCTCCCCCTGCTGCTGCTGATCGTGGGCGGCTTTGTCCTCCCCGCCCTCACGCGCCGCGAACGCGGCCTCTTCGCCCCCGCCCTTGCGTGCGGCGCGGCGCTCTTCTACGCCGGGATCCTCTTCGGCTACTTCACGACGCTCCCGTGGGCGCTGGGCTTCTTCTGGGGTTTCAACCGGATGATGGGGATAGAGAATCTCTGGACGATCAACGAGTACGTCGCCTTCGCGAGCCGCCTGCTGCTCGCCTTCGGGCTCGTCTTCGAGTTCCCCCTGGTCGTGCTCATCCTGGTGAAGGCGGGCATCCTGAGCCGACAATCCTTGAGCGGGAAACGGGGCTATGCTATAGTAATCATCTTCGTGCTGGCGGCCGTTTTGACCCCCGGCCCGGACGCCGTGACGCAGTGCCTGATGGCGGCGCCGCTGCTGCTGCTCTACGAGGCGTGCATCTGGGGCGCCCGGCTGATCGAGCGGAGAGCGGGATGAGCGGCCGGCCGCGGGTTGTTACAGCGCGTGTGGGGCAGTAGCTCAGTTGGGAGAGCACCACGTTCGCAACGTGGGGGTCGAGGGTTCGAATCCCTTCTGCTCCACCATTTCTTCTGCACGGGCGGCGCGCCCTATCCTCGGGCGGGCCCCGTCCCGGGAGCTCCGTATGCTGCGCGTGCTGATCGAGGCGATGCGACCCCGGCAGTGGGTCAAGAACCTGATCGTCTTCGCGGGGCTCCTCTTCTCGAAACGGTTCCTCCATGCGGGGGATCTTGTTACCGCCTGCGCGGCGTTCGCCGTCTTCTGCCTCCTCTCCGGCGTCGTCTACCTGGTCAACGATATCGCGGACGCCGCCGAGGACCGGCAACACGCCCTCAAGAGGCTCCGCCCGGTCGCCTCCGGGAGACTGCCGCGGGGCCTGGCGGCGGTCTTCGCGGCGCTCATCGCGGCGCTGTCGCTTATCGCCGCCCGCGGCATCGGCCCGGGGTTCGCGGCCACGGCGCTCGGCTACCTCGTCTTGATGCTCGCCTACTCGCTCTTCCTGAAGCACGTGGTGATCGTCGACGTCCTCGCGATCGCGGTCGGGTTCGTGCTGCGCGCCGCGGCGGGGGGCGAGGCGATCGCGGTCGAGATATCCCCGTGGCTCCTCATCTGCACGATCCTGCTCGCCCTCTTCCTCGCCCTCAGCAAGCGCCGCCACGAGATCGTGCTGCTGGAAGGGAACGCGCCGCTCCACCGCCCGATCCTCGAGGAGTACTCGACAGGCCTCCTCGACCAGATGATCGCGGTGGTGACGTCCTCGACGCTGATGGCCTACGTCCTCTACAGCCTCTCGCCGCGCACGCACCGCGAGGTGAGCGCCCGGCTCTATCTGACGATCCCGTTCGTCCTCTACGGCATCTTCCGCTACCTGTGGCTGGTGCACCAGAAGGAGGAGGGGGGGAGCCCGGAGACGACGCTCCTGTCGGACCGTCCGCTGCTCGCCGACATCGTGTTGTGGGCTGCGGCGGTGGGGGCGCTGCTCTGGATGGAGTGAACCGCGGCGGGGGCGCCGAACAACCGAACGACGAAGGATCCGACCGGATGAAGAAGACATGCGTGGTGACGGGGGGCGCCGGGTTTCTCGGCTCCCACCTCTGCGACCGCCTGTTGCGGGAGGGGTTCGCGGTCATCTGCATCGACAACCTCCTCACCGGGAGCGTGAGGAACATCGAGCATTTGGCGGGGAACGAGGCGTTCACCTTCATCAAGCAGAACGTCGCGGACTACCTCTACATCGCCGGCGACGTCCATTACATCTTTCACTTCGCCTCCCCCGCGAGCCCGATCGACTACCTCGAGTACCCGATCCCGACGCTCAAGGTCGGCGCGCTCGGCACGCACAAGACCCTCGGCCTCGCCAAGTCCAAGGGGGCCACCTTCATCCTCGCCTCGACCTCCGAGGTCTACGGCGACCCGCTCGTCCACCCGCAGCCGGAGACGTACTGGGGGAACGTCAATCCGATCGGTCCGCGCGGCGTCTACGACGAGGCGAAACGCTTCGCCGAGGCGATGACGATGGCGTACCACCGGTACCACCGCCTCGACACGAAGATCGTGCGCATCTTCAACACCTACGGGCCGCGGATGCGGATCCGGGACGGGCGGGTGGTCCCCGCCTTCATCTGGCAGGCCCTCCGCGGCGATCCGCTCACCGTCTTCGGCGACGGCTCCCAGACCCGCAGTTTCTGCTACGTCTCCGATCTGATCGAGGGGATCTTCCGGCTCGCGATGTCGCACCTCAACGATCCGGTCAACATCGGCAACCCGCGCGAGATGACGGTGAACGACTTCGCCCGCGAGATATTGCGCCTCACCGGGAGCCCGGGCCCGATCGTGTACCGCGAGCTCCCGGTGGACGATCCGAAGGTGCGGCAGCCCGATATCGGCAAGGCCCGGCAGCTGCTCGGGTGGGAGCCGCGGGTGCCGCTCGAGGACGGGCTGCGCGAAACGATCGCCTACTTCCGGACGGTGCTGGAGGAGGAGCAGGCGTCGGGGCGGCGCGGTTCGGGAGGCGGCGGACGATGAACAACGCGGGAACGCCGTCGCTCACGGTCTTCTTCCCCTGCTACAACGAGGAGGAGAACGTCGAGGCGCTCGCCGTCGAGGTGGACCGGGTCGTCGGGGAGATCGCCGACGACTACGAGGTGATCATCGTGGACGACGGCTCCACCGACCGCACCGGCGGGATTGCGGACCGGATCGCGCGGGAGCGGCCGCACGTCAGGGTCATCCACCACCCGCGCAACCTCGGCTACGGCACCGCCCTCCGGACCGGCTTCGCCGGCGCCCGGAAGGAGCTCGTCCTCTACACCGACGGCGACTGCCAGTTCGACATCCGCGATCTCCGCAAGCTCCTCCCCCTGATGCGCGAGGGGGTGGACCTGGTGGTCGGCTACCGTGAAAACCGGCAGGACCGGCCGCTCAGGAAGATCGTGTCGCGGGTCTACAACGCCATCATCCGCCTGATCTTCGGGCTGCGGGTCCGCGACATCGACTGCGCCTTCAAGCTCTTCAGGAGGTCGGTCTTCGACAAGGTCGAGATCCGCTCCGAGCGGTTCCTCGTGGACACCGAGATCCTGGTCAAGGCGAAGCGGGCGGGGCTCACCATCGTCGAGACCCCGGTGACGCACCTGCCCCGCACGCGCGGCGCCTCCAGCGTCTCCCCCCGCGACGTCTTCCGCACGCTCCGCGAACTCTCGCACCTCTGGCTCCATATCTTCATGGTGAACTGGAAGAAGCTGATCCTCAGCTCGCTGGTGAGTCTCGGCTTCATCGGGCTCTTCGTGCGGCACCTCGACTACCGTCTCTTCACCCGCGAGATCGGGAGGGCGGACAAGGGCCTGATCCTTCTCGGCCTCGCCGCGTACGGGCTCTCCTTCTGGTTCAGGAGCGTCCGGTGGAAACTCCTCCTCCTCCCCGAGGGGAGATTCCGGATCGGCGCGCTCTTCTCCGGGATCGTCATCGGCTTCATGGCCAACAACGTCCTCCCGGTGCGGATGGGGGAACTGGTGCGGGCCTACGACTTCGGCCGCAGGCAGCGCGTGTCGAAGAGCCTCTGCTTCGCCACGGTCGTCGTGGACAGGATGATGGACGGCCTGACGCTCATCGCCTGCCTCGCGGCGATCCTGATGTTCGCGAGCTTCCAGCCGATCGTGAACAGGATCTTCGTCCTCGGGCTCCTCACCTTCTTCTCGCTCTTCATCGTCCTCTTCTACCTCGTCGCGGGCAAGAGCCCCGGCAGGGAGACCGGGATCTACCGCGCCGTCGACAACCTCGGCCGGCGGTACCTGAAGACGGAGGGGCAGTTCGTGATCTCGAACTTCATACGGGGACTCGAGGCGCTCCTCCAGGAGCGGCTGATGCTCGCCGCCTTCGGCGTGTCGCTCCTGGTCTGGTTCGCCGAGGCGGGGATGTACGCCTGTTTCATCCGCGCCTTCGACCTCGTCCTGCCTGCCTGGGCCCCCCTCTTCGTGCTCTGCATCGTCAACCTCGGCCTGATCGTCCCGTCGATCGGCTACGTCGGGACGTTCGAATGGTTCTGCAAGGCGGCCCTCCTCCAGTTCGCGGCCTACGCCGTGGATCCCGCCCGGGCCGCCGGCTACTCGCTCGCCCTCCACGCGACGCAGTATATCCCCGTCACGCTCCTCGGGATCGTCTTCTTCATCCGCCACAACTTCGACGTCGTCAGGAGCCGTGACGAACTCCGCATCACGGAGCTGGGGGACTAGGGATGAGATGGGGCAGGTACCTCGGCTGCGCCGTCAGCGCCGTCATCATCGTCGTCATCGCCTTCACCCTGCGCGGCGAGTGGGGCAAGGTCGGCGAGAGCCTCCGCGGTTTCGACCCCCGCGTCCTCGGCCCCGCCGTGCTCCTGTACCTGTGCGGTTTCGCCCTCCGGGCCGTGCGCTGGCAGTGCATGCTCGCCCCGCTGAAGCGGATCGGCTTCAACAGCTCCTTCGTCGTGGTGATGATCGGGTTCATGGCCAACAACATCCTCCCGCTCCGCATCGGCGAGTTCGTGCGCGCCTGGGCCCTGAAGCGCAGGGAGGGCGTGAGCGGCAGCGCCGCGTTCGCGACCATCGTCGTCGAGCGGGTCTACGACGGCCTGACGCTGGTGGGGCTCTTCGTCTTCGTCCTCATCTTCAGCGCCGCCTCGCCCGAGGTGAAACGCTACGCCGCGTTGAGCGCGCCCGTCTTCCTCGCCGCCTACGGCATGCTCCTCTACGCGGCGTTCCATGAGGAGCGGGCGTCGCGGTTCCTCAAGCGGCTGTCCGGTCTCGCCCCGCGGGCGGCCCGCGCCCGCCTGGAGGCGCTCGTCGACGCGTTCATCCCCGGCCTGCGGTTCCTCTCCTCGTGGCGGAGCCAGGCGACCGTCGTCGCCCTCTCCCTCGCGACCTGGCTGATGGAGGGGTGCGTCTTCTGGATCGTGATGCGCGGCTTCGCGATGGAGGCCCCGTTCCACGCCGCCTTCTTCACCCTGGTGATCGTCAATATCGCGATCATGGTGCCCGCGGGGCCGGGCTACCTGGGCACGTTCGAGGCGGCGGCGGTCGTCGCGCTCGCCCCGTTCCGCGTCCCCGACAGCGCGGCGGTCAGCTACATCCTCGTGGTCCACCTCCTCCAGTACGTCTCCGTCACCGTCCTGGGGCTCTGGTTCATGAACGCGAGCGGATGGAGTTTGCGGGAGATCGAGGAGGCCGGGAAGGAATGAAGGCGGTCGTCATCGGCGGCGGGATCACCGGCCTGAGCGCCGCGTACGCCCTCGCGAAGCGGGGCGACGAGGTCACGCTGCTCGAGCGGGAGGGGCGGGCGGGGGGGCTCGCGGGGTCGTTCCGCGTCGGGGGGGTCTGGCTGGAGCGGTTCTACCACCACATATTCAAGACCGACACCGCGATCCTCGGCCTCATCGACGAGCTGGGCCTCTCCAAACGGCTTCTCTGGCGGCCGTCGTCGATCGGATTCTTCCACCGGGGGGCCGTGCACCCGTTCACCACGCCGTGGGACCTCCTCCGGTTCTCCCCGCTCCGCTTCGCCGATCGGGTGTGGCTCGGCCTCGCGGTCCGGCGGTTCCAGCGGATGGAGGAGTGGGAGGAGCTCGACGGCGTGACGTGCGCGGACTGGTTTTCGGCGCAGGTGAGCCCCGCGGCCTACCGGACGGTCTGGGAGCCGCTGCTGCGCCTCAAGTTCGGCGACGCCGCCGGCCGGATCCCCGCGTCGTGGATCTGGGGGAGGATACATCCGCGGGCCCGGTCGAGGAGCAGGGGGGGGATGCGGGAGGAGCTCGGCTACCTCGAGGGGGGATTCGAGCTGATGCTGGAGCGGCTGAAGGAGGCCCTCGCGAGGCGGGGGGTGCGGCTGCTCGAGGGAACGGCCGCCGAGTACATCATCAGCGAGCGGGACCGCGCCCGCGGTGTGGTCGCCGGCGGCCGCGAGCTGTTCTGCGACTCGGTCGTCTGCACCGCCCCGATCCCGGCGTTCCTCGCGATCGCCCCCCCGCTCCCGCGGGACTACGCCGATGCCCTGGCCGGGATACGCTACCAGGCGGCGGTCTGCCTGGTGCTCGAGTGCGCCGAAGGGGTGAGCCCGGTCTACTGGCTCAATATCAGCGATCCCGCCGTCACCTTCGGGGGGCTCATCGAGCACACCAACTTCGTCTCCCCGGCGCGGTACGGCGGGAGCAGGATCGTGTACCTGTTCAACTACGTGCGGGAGGACGATCCGCTGTTCAGGATGCCGGCGGAGGAGTACTACGCCTTCCACGAGGAGTCGTTGAAGCGTGTGAACCCCTCGTTCCGGCGGGAACAGGTGAAGGGGATGCGCCTCTTCCGGGCCCCGCACGCCACCGTCGTCTACACGCTCGGCTACCGGAAGGCGATGCCCCCGTTCGCCACACCGGTGAAGGGGCTCTACCTGGTCAACACCAGCCAGATCTACCCGTACGACCGCAACATGAACAACTGCGCGGCGCTCGGGGAGCGGTTCGTCTCCGAGACGATCCTCCCGCGCGCCTGATTTTGGCGGCGCCCCCATGACCAGAGCCATCGGCCTCTTTTCCGGAGGCCTCGACAGCATCCTCGCCGCCTGCGTGCTCGCGGAACAGGGGATCGAACTGACGGGGATCTGTTTCGAGACGCCGTTCTTCGGCGCCGGCCGCGCCCGCGAGGCGGCGCGGAAACTCGGGATCCCCCTCCGCGTGGAGGATATCACCGCCCCCCATCTCCTCGTGCTGAAGCGCCCGCGGCACGGCTTCGGCTCGGGGATGAACCCGTGCATCGACTGCCACACCCTGATGGTCTCCCGGGCCGGCGAGCTGATGCGGGAGGAGGGGTTCGATTTCGTCTTCACCGGCGAGGTGCTGAACGAGCGGCCGATGTCGCAGAACAGGAGGTCGCTGAAGATCGTCGAGACGCAGTCGGGGTGCGCGGGCCGCCTCCTGAGGCCCCTGAGCGCGCAACTCCTCGACGAGACGATCCCCGAGAAGGAGGGGAAGGTGGACCGGGCGCGCCTCCTCGGCATCTCCGGCCGCTCCCGGAAGCCGCAGATGGCGCTCGCCGAGAAGTTCGCGATCGCCGCCTATCCCCAGCCCGCCGGCGGATGTCTGCTGACCGATCCCGGCTTCGCCTCCCGCCTGAAGGAGCTTCGCGACCGGGAGGGGCTCGACGACGTCCGGGGGCTGCACCTGCTCAAAATCGGAAGGCACTTCCGCCTCCCGGGAGGGGGCAAGGCCGTCGTCGGGCGGAATGAGCGGGAGAACGCGCGGCTGGAGGAGCTCGCCCGAAAGGGGGACGCGCTGCTCCGGCCGAAGAATGTCCCCGGACCGGTCGTGCTCGTTCCCGGCGGGGCCGGCGCGGCCGACCTGGAGGAGGCCGCGCGCGCCTGCGCGCGTTACAGCGACGCGCGGGAGGAGGACGAGGTGCTGGTCGTCGTGGCGGCGGGGGGGGAGGAGATGACGCGTCGCGTCAGACGCCCCGCCCCCGCAGCCCTCCGGCTGATCCGCATCGGCATCTGACCGCGTGCGGACGTCTTCTTTGTTCCTTTCCCGGAGACGAGCGACGGCAATTGTGGTGCCGCGGGAGGGAATCGAACCCTCATGAGCGCGAGCTCACACGATTTTGAGTCGTGCGCGTCTGCCAATTCCGCCACCGCGGCGGGTGGTGCGGGCGTCTGTATGGTATCATACCGTTACGTCCCCCGGGAATCGCCATGAGACCCCAGATTGTCCGAAGAATCTGCCTCGTCGTCGCGGCATGCGCCGTCGCCGCCGGCGCCCTGTTCGTCGCCTTCGGTTTCGCCGCGCGCGCCCCCTGGTTCCTGGAGCAGGCGCGGACGCAGATCGAGCGGGGGGTCGGGCGCAAGGTCTCCTTCTCCTCCCTGGCGCCGTCCCTCTTCCCGGGGATCGGGGTGCGCGCCTTCGACTTCCGCCTCTACGAGAAGGACGGGCAAACCGCCTGCCTCGACGCGGAGAGGATCGCCCTCCGCGTCCGCCTCCTGCCGCTCCTCTGGAGAACGCTGCGCATCAAGACGGTGCGGGTGGACCGGCCCCGCCTCTCCCTGGTGCGGGACCGGGACGGCAGATGGAACATCGAGGACCTGATCGAGGGGAAGAAGGCCCCCGCCGCCGGGGCGGCCGCGGGTCGCCCCCCCGGGCCCTCGGCGCGGCCCCGCGTGACGATCGCCGCGCTCCGGGTGCGCGGCGGCCTCGTCACGGCGCGCGACGAGGCGACCGGGCGCGAGGCGGCGGTGCGCGATCTCGACCTCGTCGTCTCCCGCATCGCGGAGGGCGGGCTCCCGCACCTGCGCGGGGGGGGATCGTTCTCGGGCGTTCCGCTTGCCGTTCTCCTGGACGAAATCGAAGAGAGCAGGGCGCTGGGGGTGCGGGAGGGGCTCCTCTCGGGACGCTTCACGGTCGACGGGTGGACGGGGAAAAAACTCCTCTTCAGCGGCGACCTCCGTCTCTCAGGCCTCGGATACGAGATCCCGGGGATCTGGCGATCCCCCCCCGGGGGCGCCGATTTCGATCTTCGGCTGCGCGGGGAGGGGGCGGTGTCGGAAGACGGCTGGCGTTTCTCGCGCATCGCCGCGGACGGACTCGGCAAACGGCTGACGGGTGAGGCATCGTTCGATCCCGCGGCGGGCGGCGGCCCGACGGCGGTCGATTTCGCGGCCAGGTCGCTGCCGTGGGACGCGCTGGGCGAGCCGATCGGCGACGGGCGCGCGCTCGGGGGGGAGGCGTCGTTCGCCGGCGCGGTGAGGAGGGAAGCGGGGAGGCATTCGGCAGAGATCGAGCTGGACCTCTCGAAGAGCCGCATCGCGTACGGCGGGGTGCTCGACAAGGCCGCCGGGGCCGTCGCGACGCTGAAGCTCCCGCTCCTGTTCGGGGAAACCGGCGTCTCGTGGAAGGACGCCTCGGCGCGGCTCGGGACGGCGGAATTCCTCTCCGACGGAGAGGTCGCGACCGGGGCCCTGAAGGCGAGGATCAGATCGAGCGGCCTCGACCTCCGGGAGATCGGCGGCTTCATCGCGGGAGGCGCGGGCCTGTCGGGACGCGGCGATATGGATCTCCGTGTCGCCTGCGCGCGCGGGGCCCCGCTCCTGTCCGCGGAGGTCTCGGGGACGGTGAGGGTGCCGGACGGGGAATTCTCCGCGCCCTCCCTCCCGCACCCGCTCCGCTTCGACGCCGTCGTCTCCTGCGAGCCGGGGAGCGTCCGCCTGGGCCTGAACACCCTGAAAACCGGATCGAGCCTCGCCGAGGGGTACGTGCGCCTCGATCTGGCGGACCGGCCGGCGTTCGACTGCGAGCTCAACTGCCCCCGCCTCGACGGTTCCGACTTCGCCGCCGCCGGAACCTCGCGAGGCGGAACCGACGGGCGGGCCCGCCCCGGCGGACAAGCCCGCCCCGGCGCGGCGGAGGCGGCCGCTCCGCCCCTCCCCGCCCGCCCCGACGCCCGGCCGCCCGGCTTCCTGGAGCGGCTGGAGGGCCGCGGCAAGGTGTCCGTGGGCGAGCTCAAACTCGGGCGGCTCGTCGTTCGAAACGGGCGTGCGCGGGTGCGTCTCTCGAACGGCGTCGCGGCGCTCGAGGAGATCGTCCTCCCGTTCTACGGGGGGGAGGCGAACGGGACGGTTTCCTCGGCGATCCTCGATGAGCCCCCGCGCCACTCCCTCACCGCCGCCCTCAAGAACGTCGACCTCGAGCCGCTCCTCGCCGACATCTACGCGTACCCGCGCCGCCTCTCCGGCACGCTCTCCGCGGAGTGCGTTGCCCGCGGCGCCGGCGCGGGGTGGGAGGAGATCCGAACCGGATTCGCCGGGAACGGCCGCTTCTCCGTGAAAAACTGCGTGCTCCATTCCAACAGTCTCTTGAAGGGGCTGGCGCCGCTGATGCTGATGCTCGGCACCCAGGCCGACTGCAAGGAGTTCGTCGCGATGGGAAATCTCCTCCGCGCCTCCCCCTCGGAGATGCGCCTTTCGCGCTGCGAGGGGACCTTCGCCCTCGACGCCGACGGGTGGGGCACCGGCGATATGGTCATCGAGAGCGCCGACCCGAAGAACCCGCTTCGTCTGGCGATCGAGGGCGAGATGGGACTCGACGGCGTGCTGGGGTTCCTCGGCACCGCCTCCTTCCCGCGCGGCTCCGCGTACTACGCGCAGCTCGCCCCGTACTTCCCCGACGACGGCGGCTGGATCGCGCTCCCGTTCCCGGTGCCGATAGGGGGCACGCTCGGGGAGCCGCGCGTGGACGCCGACGCCGCCGCCGGGAGCGTCGCGCGGAGCGCGGCGGGGATCGGGAAGGCGCGCGTGCGCAAGGAGCTGGAGAAGAAGATCGACAAGGCGTTCGCCCCGAAGATCGAAACGGGAGAGGGGAAGGCGAAACCGTCCTCCGGTCTCGAGGAGGTCGGGAGGGAACTCCTCAAGGGCGGTTCCAAGCAACTCCTCAAACAGATGTTGAAACCGTGACCCCGCCCCGCCCCGCGCCGTTCCTTGCCGCCGCCGTCCTCGTCCTCGGCGCCCTCGTCGCCGGGTGCAGCATGGGCTCGCGCCGCATCCGGCCGGGCGACTATCCGTCAGACCCGCGCCTCGACTGCATCCTCGACGACCGCCACGTGCTGCTCTTCCTCGTCGACGGCTGCAGGGAGGATCTCCTGCGGGAGATGGTTGCGCGGGGCGAACTGCCGGCCATCCGGCGCTACCTTGTCGCGCGCGGCGCCTCCGCGGAATGCGCCGTCTCCACCGTCCCGTCCGTGACGAACGCCTGCATCGCTGCGGCGACCTGCGGCGTCTACCCGGGGCGCCTCGGCGCGCCCGGAAACCGGTGGTACGACCGCGACAAGTCCGAGCGGATCTCCGTCTTCGGGCTCCACGACTACTACCGCATCGAGGAGTACCTGTCGAGACCGACGATCTACGAGATCCTTTCCGACGAGCCCACGGTGGCGCTCTTCACCCGCTGCCCCCGGGGGAGCACGTACCATATCCCGTTCTACTACAACCTGATCGCGATGAAGTACTACCTCGCCGGGAACTGGGCGAAAGTCGACGAGGCGTTTCTCGGGGAGTTCGACGACCTGGTCGACTGCGCGAACCGGGACGGGGTCTTCCCGCGCTTCGCGTTCTTCCACCTGACCGGGTACGACTCCGTCGCGCACCGTGCGGGGCCGTTTTCCGCGGAGGCGAAGGCGCTCCTGAGGAATGTCGACCGCGGGCTGGGCAGGATCGCGGAGGCCCTGGAGCGCAACGGCGCCCTCGACCGGGTCTGCCTGATGCTGACGGCCGACCATGGGCACGTCGTGATGGAGAAAAAGAACTGCCTCCTTCTCGAGGAGTGGTTTCCCGCCCGCACCGGCCTCCCCGCGCTCGACCGGTACACCCGCATCGACCGTTCACACGATGCGCGGAAGAGGAGGCGTCTGTACGACCGTTTCGCCGTGATCGTCGCGAACAACGGACGAAACGCCGATCTGCACCTCCGGCGCAACCCCGCCGAAACCTGGATCCCCCCGGAGCGGATGGCCCCCTGGAACGAACGCCCCTCGTGGGAGGAGCTCAGGCACTACCCCGCGCCCCGCGGCCCCGTGGACCTGATCGAAGCCCTCCGGAGGGCGCCCGGCGTGGGGTTCGTGGCCGGCCGCCCCCGAAACGGGGAGATCGCGCTCTTCTCGCCCGGCGGGGAAAGCCGCATCCGGACCGTCGTGGAAGGCGGGGAGACGCGGTTCTCCTATGCCGTGGTCGAGGGCGACGACCCGCTCGGGTACGGGGGGACGGGGGCGGCCGCCTCGCTCTGCGACGGAAGGTTTCGTTCCTCGCGCGAGTGGCTGGAGGCGACCTGCGGCCTCGACTTCCCCGACATCGTCGCCCAGCTCCCCTCCTTATTCGAGGACCGGAGCCGCGGCGATCTGTACCTCGTCGCCGCGGACGGGTGGGATTTCGAAGAGACGAACATCTCGAGCCACGGCGGATTCCAGCGCGACGAGATGCGCATCCCCCTCCTCGTCGCGGGGCCGCGGATCCGGAAGGGGACGTTCGGCCCGGTGCGCCTGGTGGACCTCGTCCCCACGATCCTGGACTACCTCGGGCACGGGGACCGGGCGAGGCGGGACGGGT
This sequence comes from Chlamydiota bacterium, assembly GCA_012729785.1. Classification (NCBI taxonomy): domain Bacteria; kingdom Pseudomonadati; phylum Chlamydiota; species Chlamydiota bacterium. The sequence goes on from JAAYCL010000026.1 coordinate 14,998, forward strand.
TGGACGGGGTGTCGTTTCTGGAGGAGATCTCCGCGCCGTGAAGAGAACGGTGTTGTTGCTGCCCTGCCTCCTCGCCCTGCTCTGCGGCTGCGGGACGGTCGTCCCGGGGGCCCGCTACCGGGTGAATGTGGACGACTACGCGTTCAGCGCTGACGGTGCGAGCGTCTTTTACCTCGAGGACCGTTTCCGCTTCTACCCGTTTCTTCTCGCCGCGCGGGAGGACCGTTTCCTGTACCGCTACGACCGGGAGAGCCGGCGGCACCGTTTCCTCGCCGAGACCGGCGCCTTCTCCGTCTCCCCGCATGCCCCCTTCGTCCTCTGCGCGCCTGAATGGGGGAGGAGGTTCGACAACCGGGCAACGGTCCCGGATTTTCAGATCATCGACGCGGCGCGCGGCACGCGGCGCGGTTTCTCGATGCCGGAGGGGTTCGACGACGGCTACCTTGCGTACGCCTTCGCGCACGTCGTCTGGAGCCGGGAGGGGCCCGCGACGGCGTGGGTCCAGTTCTACTACCTGCCGGGCGCGCGCCCCTCGCCCTGGCGCCGGTGCGGACGCCCGAGGCACGACTGGCGCCGCGAGCTCTGGAGGGTCGTCGTGGATCCCGCGCGGAAGGACGGCGCGGTCGCCGACGCGTCGCCCTGCCCCGCCCACGCCGTTCCCCGCGCGGTCTGGCGGGCCATGCGGGATGAGAAAGCGGTCTCGCCCGACGGAACGGCCGAGCTCCTGTACACGCGTTACGTGGGCCGCATGCGCTTCAACACGACGCTCGCGATCGTCTCGGAGGGGGGAGGGGAGCGGGAGTACGTCGTCAGGGAGCATGCCGTGCTCAACTGGGGACAGGCGGGGTACTACACGCTCCTGTACGTGCTTTCCGCCCCCGTCTTCGGCGTCAACAGCCTGTTGAACGGCGCGGGGGGCGCGTCATGAGGCGGTGCATCGCGGCGCTTGTCTTCCTGCCCGCGGCGCTCTGTCCGCCCGATGCGCCCGCGCGCATCGAGCTGCTCCTGATGGAGCAGGCCCGCGGACTGCGACCGCCGCCGCTGGAGCCCGAGATACGGTTCCGGGGCACCCCGTTCGGACACATGGCGCTCTACGTCGAGAGCGCGGCGCGCGACGCGGAGGGGGTGCTGCGCCAGGCCCGCCCCGGGGAGCGCGGGGGGCTCGTCCTCACGGTGGACAAGGAGCTCCGCGACTCCTTCTTCACCGCCTATACGCGGGAGGAGTTCTTCTACGGCCCCCTCGACCCCGAGAACCTCCCGGCCGCCCTGTCGCGCGGGGATATCGAGAAGGCGCTCGAGGAGTTCAACCGGAACTATGGGCATCTGTACAACCGGGGGCCCGGCGTCTCCGGCCTCGGCCAGGACTACGGCACGCTGTTCGTCCGGGGCATCCGGGGGTTCGTCTACCCCACGACGCGCCGCGAGGAGGCGGCCATCATCGAGCAGTGGCGGGAGCAGCGTCACGACACCTTCGTTCCGATGACCAACAACTGCGTCACCACGGTCATCAGGGCGATGAACCGCGCGGGGCTCGATCGCCGCGACTTCTTCATCCGCGGGCTCGCCCCGTACAACGCCTGGACCTACTTCGTCAGGAGACTCCTCTGGGCCCCCCCCTGCGCACGGGCGCCCAACGGCGCCTTCCTCCGCCGCGACGGGGCGTACCTGACGCACTATCCGCAGATACCCTCGGACGCCGTCCGGCCGGCGGGGCGCCCGTTCAACGTCTACTCCCTCCAGAACCTCGAGTACCTGGTCTGGGCGGGTCCGCACGGATCCGCCGCCCTCCCCAGCGACGCGCCGGTGTCGTACCGCGGCTATCCGTCGGGGAAGGAGAAGACGGCCGGGGCGGGGCCGCGCCGCGGGGCCGCGGCGGGGATCCGCTGGGCCGTTTCGCAGCCGGAGGAGTTTCTGCGCCTCTGGATCCAGTCGTTCAAGGGGTTCTGGTATCTGGCCGGGGGTTGAGTCCGCAGCCGCGGCATGCGGCATGCGGTGCGGCGGGAGGTCGGGCCTCTGATCGTTCCGGAACGAACCGGGGCCGGCCGATTCCGGGAGAGGGGATCTCCGCGACGCCTGCGCCGCACCGATGCGGAGAAAGACAGGGGAGGGGGGGGACGTGGAGATTCTGCTCGGCATCTGCCTCGGGATCGGCCTGGCCGCGGCGTGCGGCTTCAGGGTGTTCGTGCCCCTGCTCGTCATGAGTATCGCCTCGCGCACGGGGCACCTTGCGTTGGGGAGCGGCTTCGAGTGGATCGGGAGCGTCCCGGCCCTCGTCATGTTCGCGGTCGCCGCGGTGGTCGAGCTCGCCGCCTACCTCGTCCCGTGGCTTGACAACGCCCTCGATTCGGTCGCGACCCCGGCCGCGGTGATCGCCGGCACTGTGGCGATGGCCGCATGCGTATCGGGGGCGAGCCCGCTTCTCACCTGGACGCTCGCGGTCGTGGCGGGCGGGGGCGCGGCGGGGATCGTGCAGGGGATGACCGTCGTCGCGCGCGGGGCGTCGAGCGCGACCACCGGCGGCGCCGGTAATCCGGCCGTCTCGACCGCGGAGGCGGGCGGATCGGTGTTCGTCTCCGTTCTCGCCGTCGCCGTGCCTGTCGTCGCGGGCCTCGCCGTCATCCTGCTCCTCGCCTATGCGTTCCTGAGGATCGGCGGGGGGGTCCGGCGCCGGCGGGAGGCGCGGGGATGACGAGGGTCCCCGGCGCCGTGAACAGCCCGCAAGAGAACGGGAACGGAGGGATCCTCGTCGCGCGCATCCTCGCCGGGGAGGCGCGCGCCGGGACACGGGGGCGGGCGTAGGAGGGGGGGCGGGCGGCGAGGAGAGGTTGCGCGTGCGGACGCCCGGCCGTTTGCGCTATACTTGCGGATAGACGCAGGCGCGCGCCGCGGCGCGGCCGGCGTCCCGTCCGGGAGGCGCGAGCCCCGTGTCCCTGTTCCCCAAGCGCGCCGCCGTGTTCGTCCTGGGCTTCTGCGCGATCACGGTCCAGGTGGTCTTCTTCCGCGAATTCCTCGTCGTCTTCCTCGGCAACGAGCTCTGCGCGGGCGTCGTCTTCTTCGCATGGTTCCTCGGCGTCGGCCTCGGCGCGGCGGCGAGCGCCCGCACGGCCAGGCGGTCCGTCACCGGGGAGGGGCCGTTCATCCTCCTCTGCGCCCTCCTCATGGCGGCGGCCCCCGTGCTCCTCGTCCTGATCCGGCTCGCGCGCGGCATCCTCGGCGTGTCGCCCGGCGCCTACGTCCCGTTCGGTTCCCTCCTCGGCGCCGCCGTCGCCCTGATCTCCCCGTTCAGCTTCCTGGTCGGGTTCGTCTTCCCCTTTGCCTGCCTGCTCGGGCTCGGGGAACGGGAGGGGGTGCGCGGCGTGGGGCGGGCGTACGTGCTCGAGTCGCTCGGGGCCATCGCGGGCGGCGCGGCGTTCAGCTTCATCCTGGTGGGGCGCGTGCCCGCCGTCCAGATCGTCTCCGGCTGCGCCGCGGCGATGTACGGCGCCATCGCTCTCGTCGCGTGGGCGCACGGGGGGAGACCGGGGGCCGCGCGGGCGGCGGGGTCCCTCGCCGCGGCGTGGGTCCTCTTTCTTGCCGCCGGCGCGGCCGGGCGGCTCGAGTCGTGGACCGTCGGCCGCCGGTGGCGGAGCCTGAACCCGGGGGCCCGGCTCGTCGTTTCGGCGGATTCGCGGTACGAGAATATCGCCGTGGGCGCGCGCGCCGGGCAGTACGACGTCTTCGGGAGCGGGCAGTACTACTTCTCCTTCCCGGACCCGTACGGCGCGGCGGCCGCGGGCCACGCGATCATGCTCGCGCACCCCGCCCCGCGGCGGGTGCTGCTGATCGGCGGCGGCGCGGGGGGGATGCTCGCCTCCATCCTCGCGCACCGGCCGTCGCGCGTGGACCTCGTCGAGCTCGACCCGGCGCTCCTGGATGTCGTCGGGCCGCGCCTCGACGCCGCGGCCGCGCGGGCCCTGCGCGACCCCGTCGTCCGCCTCCGATTCGGCGACGGCAGGCGCTACGTCAAGCAGACCGGCGTGCGCTACGACCTTTGCATCGTGAACGTCCCCGACCCCTCCACCGCGATGCTGAACCGCTTCTACACCCGCGACTTCTACCGGGAGGCGCGCCGGATCCTCGCCCCGGGCGGCGTCCTCGCGGCGCGACTGAGCGCCCCCGCGGACTACTACGGGGGGGAGACGGGCGACTACGCGGGTTCGGTCTACGCCACGCTGCGCTCGGTCTTCCCGTATCTGGCGGTGGCGCCCGGCGAGGAGAACTGGTTCTTCGCCTCCGCCGACCCCGGGGCGGTCAGCGGCGACCTCGACATCCTGCGGCCTCGATGGGAGGCGCGCGGCATCGAGACGCCTCTCTTCAGCGCGCGCCACCTCCTCGCCTGGTGGCTCCCCGAGCGCGTCCTGTTCACGAAGGATGCGCTCGAGGGCCGTGCGGACGCGCGCATCAACACCGACCTCAGGCCGGTGACCTACTACCTCAACCTGATCCTCTGGGCCCGTTTCTCCGGCTCCCCGATCGTCTCGGCGCTCCGGGCGCTCGAGAGGGGCGGGCCGGCCTGGTATCTCGGCCCGATCCTGGCCCTCCTGGGGCTGCGGCTTGCCTGGCTCGCCGCGTCGGGGAGAAGAGGGCCGCGGCAGGACGGGTTCCACGCCCTCCTCGCCGTCGGCGCCGTCGGGTTCAGCGCGATGGCGCTGGAACTCGTGCTCATCTTCACATTCCAGAGCGTCTACGGCCACGTCTACCGGATGATCGGCCTGATCGTCGCCCTGTTCATGGCGGGGCTCGCCTGCGGGGCAGGCGCCGCGACGCGCCTGGCGGTGCGTCCGGGGAAGCAATGCGTGCGGGCGCTCGCGGGGGTGGCGGCGGCCCTCGCCGTCCACGCGGCGGCGGTCCCCTGGATCGTGCGCCTCGTGTCGCCGCTCCCCGCGGGCTCGGAGTGGGTCTTCTTCGCCCTCGTCTGGGGCAGCGGCGCCCTGACCGGGGCTGCGTTCCCGCTCGCGGCGGCGGTCTGTGTGCGCCGCGCCGCCGATACCGGGAGGGCGGCGGCGCGCGTGAACGGTTTCGACAATCTCGGCGCCTGCCTCGGCGCCTTCCTCGCCGGCGTCGTCTTCGTCCCTCTCCTCGGCCTCGTCTCGACCTGCCTGCTGCTCGCCGTCATGAACGCCGCCGGCGCGGCGCTTCTCGCGGCGGGAACGGGAGGGGCGAGGCTCAGTAGACGAGGGTGAAGAGCGTATCCCCGCGTCTGAGCTTCACGCGGTCGCTCAGGATCTCCACGACCTCCGCGTCCTCGATCCGGTCCCCCACCTTCAGCATCCGGTCGTTGATGATCGCCCACGACCGGCTGCCGCTGCGGCTCAATCCCCGCAGACGCAGCGCGGGGAGATGCGCCTCCGCCTCCGGCGCGGCGGAGGGGGGGGCGGGCTCGGCCGGCTCCGGGGGGAGGGAGGCGGCGGGGAGGATGCTCCTGGGCTCCAGCGTCACCTCGGCCATCGGACCCGGCGCGGCGGCGTCCCGGGCGGGGGGGGGCTCCGCGGGGGGGGGAGGGACGAGATGCAGGAGGCGGAACAGGACGGCGGCGGCGAACACAACGGCGGCAGAAACGGCGAGAGGCGCGGGGAGGCGCCGCCGCCCCGCAGGCGGCTGCTGCCCGCCGGGGGGATCGAGGGCCGGCGAAGCGCCTTCCCTCTTCTCCGTCTCGATCTTCCGAAGCGCTTCGAAGATGATGCTCATCGCACCGTTCCCGGCGCCCTACGGCGCGGCCGCCGCCGTGAGCTCCGGCTCCCCCTCGATCTCCCTGATGCTGGTCCGGACGATCTTGGCCTTGATCGTGGCGGTGCCGAGCACGAAGCCGGCGAGCAGCGCCTTGTCGCAGACCGTATTGATGAGGCGCGGCACCCCGCCGGAGTAGTCGTAGACGAGATCGACCGCCCGCCGGTCGAAGACGACCCGCCCCCCGCCGCCGGCGACCCGCAAACGGTGCTCGATATACGCCGAGACCTCGCCGCGCTGCAGCGGGGAGAGGTGGAACCGGATGGAGATCCGCTGCCGGAGCTGGAGGAGCGACTTCGAGTCGAGCTTCTTCCTGAGCTCCGGCTGGCCGACGAGGACGATCTGGAGCAGCTTCTCCTCGGCGGTCTCGAGGTTGGAGAGCATCCGGATCTGCTCGAGCTGCCCCGCGCTCAGGTTCTGCGCCTCGTCGATGATCAGCACCGCGTTATTCCCCTCGCGCACCTGGGCGATGAGGAAGGCGTTCAAGGCGCGCATCAGATTCATCCGGCCCCTTCCCGGGAGCGGGATCCCGAAATCCTCGATGACGGCGTGGATGAGCTGGGACTCGGTCAGGTTCGAGTTGAGGATGAAGGCGGTCTTCACGCGGTCGTCGAGCCGGGAGAGGAGGGCGCGGCAGAGGGTCGTTTTCCCGGTGCCGACCTCCCCGGTGATGGAGAGGAACCCTTTCCGTTCCGCGATCCCGTACTGGAGGAAGCTCAGCGCCTCCCGGTGCTGGGGGCTCGGGAACAGGAAGCCGGGGTCGGCCGTGAGGTTGAACGGGTGCTTCCGGAATCCGTAGAAGGAGAGGTACATGGTTCGGCCGTCTGCTCGGGTCCGGCGCCCAGTATATCCCCCCGCGGGCCCGGCGACAAGCGGCAAGAGGCTCGGCGGGAGGCTACGCCCGATCGGCCGCCGGCCCCGCGGGGGAGAGGGCGCGGATCAGCTCGTCGTGGATGCGGGAGTTCGTGGCGGCGATCTCCGGCACAAACGGGTCGAACTGCCGCCCCGAGAAGTCCGTGGCGAGCCCCCCCGCCTCGCGCAGGATCAAAACGCCTGCCGCGGTGTCCCATGGCTTGAGTTCCCGTTCCCAGAACCCGTCGAACCGCCCCGCCGCGACGTAGCAGATGTCGAGCGCGGCGGAACCGTCGCGCCGCACCCCCTGCGCGAGCAGCGAGACGCGCTCGAATACCCGAAAGGTTTCCCCGGGGTTCTCCACGAGGCGGTACGGGAAACCGGTGCAGAGGAGGCTTCCCTCGAGCGCGGAAACGGGGGAGACGCGGATCGGTGAGCCGTTCAGGGCGGCGCCCTTGCCCTTCTCGGCGGTGAAGAGCTCGTCGCGGATCGGGTCGCAGACCGCCCCCGCGAGGAGCTCCCCGCCGCCCAGCAGCCCCACGGAGGCGCAGACGCACGGGTATGCGTGCGTGAAGTTGACGGTGCCGTCCATCGGGTCGACGACCCAGAGATAGTCGGAGCGGCGCGGCGCCTGCGCCGACTCCTCGGTGAGGATGTCGTGGGAGGGGAACGCCCGTTCGAGGACCTGGAGGGCGGCGTGCTCGGCGGCGAGGTCCGTCTCCGTGACCGGGTTCATCCTGGCCTTGAAGCGCACCCCGGCGGGCCTGCCGAAGTCCCGTTTGATGACCGCCGCCGCCGCCCGCGCCGCGGCGGCCGCCGTCTCCAGGAACGAACTCATCGCGTCTCCGCCATCGTCCGAAGGAACGGACCCGGGTCGAGGCCGCGATAGCCGAGGTCTCGCGCCAGCTCGTCGCCGTTGCGCTCCTGGCCGTACGCCCAGAGCGACTTCAGGAACGCGCCCGCAGCGGGGGAGGCGAACCACCGCGCGCCGAATCTCGCCCGGAGCGTCTCCAAGAGCTGCGCCTTCAGGAACCAGGCGCGGAGGTAGTCCGCCGCGTAGTAGTAGTCGTCCACGTCGCTCAGGTAGCGCGCGGCGTCGTTGTCGTCGAGGGGGAAGCCGTAGGCGCGGGAGAGGATCGTCCGGTAGCGCTGCTTCGGGTTCGGAACCCCCGCGTGAAGCTCCCGCTCGTAGAGGATCTTGGCCGCGTAGCGCCGCGCGAAATAGATCCGCGAGAAGCGCCGGAACCGCAGGTACGACTCGAGCTCTTTCGGCGGGAAGGCGGTCCGCTCCCCGACCCACGCCGGATCGTCCATCAGCTCCTCGAACAGGAAGGCGTACGCCTCTGTCACCGTGTTGTCGCCGAGCTGCGCGAATTCGAAATGGTCGGTGTTGGTATTGGCGAAATGCTGGGCGTGCCCCATCTCGTGGAGGAGCGTCTCGTAGTCCGGGACCCCCCCGGAGGGCTTGACGGTGAGACGGATATCCTCCGGGACCTTGAGGCCGAAGCAGGCGGCGCGCGGGTTCTTCTTCGGCAACGGTTCGTCGTGGATCAGGATGTTGCGCTGGCCCTTCAGGTCGATCCCCAGCCCCGCGAGCGTGGCGGAGACGGAGGGCACCAGCCCCTCCGCGGGGAAGCAGGCGCGGTACCGGTCCAGATGGAAGAGGCGCGCGACGTCGCAGCGCCGGAACCGCTCCGGCGGGACGCCCATGAACTCCCGCGTCACCGCGCCCAGGAGGGCGGCGTACGCCGTTTCGGTTGCCGAGAGGATCTGTTCGCACTGCAGGGAGAGCGCCGCGAGCGAGAAGCCGCGAAGCTCCTCGCTCAGGGCGTTGTACGAGTCGAAACCGAGCCGGCGGGCGAGCCGGCGGCTTTGTTCCCCCTTCTCGAGCTGGATCGGCTCGATCGTTTCGAGGACCGGGAGGGCGGCGTCGGAGATCCGCTGGCGCTTCGCCCGATCCGCCTCCACAGCGAGGAGAACGGGGAGCTGCGGGAACGGGACCTTCGCGCCGTCCAGCTCAATCTCCGCTCCGGACTCGGTGTTGCGGATCGCGTCGCTGAGGGGCGCCACCGCCTTGTCGACATGCTCGGCGAGCAGGTAGCGGCGCAGGTACCGCAGCGCCTTCTTCTCGCGCGGGTCCGCGGCATCGTCGGCCGCCTTCCCGACCGCCGCGATCGCCTCCGGGCTGAACAGCCTCTCGTGCCCCGCGTAGGTCTGCGCGATATCCACCGGGTCGCCGTAGACGCGGTTCTCCCAGGCGCGGAGTCCCTGCTCGAGGATCAGCGCCTCCGCCTCGAGGCGCATGTCGGCGATGACGAAGCGCATCCCCCCTCCTGTCGTCTGCGCCGGGGCGGCGGCGGGCGCCGTCGTGTCCGCCCCCTCCGCCGCCGCGCCGAACGCGAGAATTGCGATGGGGATTTTCAGCATGGGCGGTATTATAATGGCTTGCGCGCCCCGTGGGTAATCATTTCTGCGCGGCGGGCCGCCGCGCGGAGGATATGGTACCCTTGGGAGGCGCCCGGAAAGGGGCCTCGTATGCACCACCAGCATCTTCGCGCCATGATCCGAGAGCTCCGCGCCGAACTCGCGAACGCCGCGCCGGTCGACGCCGATCTCCGCGAACGCATCCGGGGGATGCTGGACGAGATCGAGGGGCTGCTCGAGGGCGGCGGGGAGATCGCGGCGCAGCAGCACCGGCAGCTTGTCGAGCGTCTTCGGGAATCCGCTCGGCAGTTCGAGGAGTCGCACCTGCCGCTGACGATGGCCGTCGGCAGGCTGATCGACGCCCTCAGCGCCATCGGCATCTAGCGGATGCCGCGCGCATCATCGGCCGGCGCACCATGGTGCACGGACAGCCGTAGCCAGGAGGAGACCGGCCGGGGGGCGCGTGTGGGCGGCATGGAGTTTCGGCGGCGTCTTCAATGGGAGGCACCATGAGGAAGGTCACGGCGGCGGTGACGGCATGCGCGCTTCTGGCGTCTCTGGCGGGGTGCGCGCTGGTCAGCGACAAGAAGAAGCGCGACGAGAAGGGGGAGAAACGCCGGATCAAGGTGTTGGGGGTCCCCGTCTGGAAGAGCGAGAAGCCCGCGCCGCGGCCGTCGATGTAGGGGCTTCCGCCGCGCCGGGATGCGTCAGCGCAGCGCGCTGTTCGCCTCGCGGAGTTCGTGTGCTATCGAAACGAGCGCGTTCCGGATGAACGCCGGGGTGTGCGCGGGGGCGCCGGACGCCTCGACCTGAAGCCCCTCCTCGACGCGGCCGAGGAAACCGGAGAGCGCCTCGTCCGGGAGCGGGGAGGGGGAGGCGGCCCACCGCTTCAGATCCCGGAGCAGCGGCTGGTCGGGGCGATAGTCGCCCCCCTCCATGAACGGGTTGACGGGCGGCGGGTTGCCGGCGAACTGGAACCCCTTCAGCGCGACGATGAGCGGCGTGAAGTCGCGCCCGGTCCTGAGCCGGGGGAACTGGTACTCGATGACCTTGGACTGTATCTCCCCGTCCGGCGAGTGGAGATTCTCGCGCGAGAAGTAGAGCCCGCCCCGGGGGTCCTCGATCTCCCGGTTGTGGATGCGCGTCTCCCGCACGGCGCCGCTCCGGTCCCGCCGGAGATCCCCGCCGAGGAGCAGCAGGCAGAGCAGGTCGGCGCGACGCGGCGGAGGCCCGCTGCGAAGCCCCGGGGGGATCTCGATCGAGAGGTGGAGGCTGTGGGGCCGCACCCCGCAGAACGCAGCCGCCTCACGGATGAGGGAGGCGAGGAGGCGCGGGTCGTTCGTCACCGGCATGGACAGGTCGCCGGCGATCTTCAGGCGCCCGAGCGCGTACTCGAGGAATCCGCGGCACCGCTCCCCGGGGGGGCAGGCCGCCCGATGCGTGTCCACGTGCATCCCGAGCTTCCAGCCGCGCCTGAGCAGGTCGAAGTCGGCGGTCCAGTAAAAGCCGTCGAACAGGGGATCCATCCCCGGCGCGGCGCCGATCGCCGCGGCGCCGAGCGGGCTGAACTCGAGCTCCGCGCCGAGCGGCGCGCTCCCCGGCTGCGCCTCGCGCACGGCGAGCCGGCAGGTCGCCGCCGCATCGTTTGCGTCGAAGAGGCGCGCCGCGACGGCGATGGCCCGGACGGCGTAGTCGAGGTACTCCCGTCCTTCCCGCAGCGTCCCGCAGCCGTCCCGCTCGATGAGCCGGTCGAGCTCGCCGCCGCTTCGATTCAGACAGTCGAGGGCGGCATGGGCGCTCGACGCGTGCGCGTAGAACCCCTCCGGGGCGGCGACCAGATCGCCGAAGCGCGACAGGATCCGCGCCTCCGTGTGGCTGAAGACGATCTGCCGGGCCGTCAGGCGCAGGTACGCGGCCGCGTACGGGCGGGCCGGGTGGTCGGGCCTCCACAGCGGGGCGAGCGTGGGGATGCCGGGATGGCGCAGGGCGCGGCGTATCTCCTCGCGGCCCGGCGGCCTTCCGCCGCGCGCGGCGGCGCACAGCTCCTCGATCGTCCCTCCGAGCAGTTCCCGCAGGACGACCATCTCCTCGGGGCCGGGGCGTCTCCCCGTCAAACGCGCGGCCTCCTCCTCGAGGATCTCGTCGACGAGGACCGCGGCGTCCGCGGCGGCGGGCTCCCCGTCGCCGAGGTAGCGCCCGATCCGATCCGGATTTGCCACGTAGGCGTGCGCGCGACGGGTCTCCCCGCCCCGCACGCAGGTCACCGGCAGGCGGCGGTACATGTCCCCCTCCGCCTCGTACGCGTCGAGCGCCGCGAGCTGCGCGCGGGGGATCCCCTCCACGAGCCACCCCCTCACCGTCTCCCCCTCCTGCGGGACGATGTAGGCGTAGCCGTACGGCGGCGTGACGCGCCGGTAGCCGCGGAGGACGCACGGCCTCTTCGGGAAGATCCTCCCGGTGAGGGCGCGCATCGTGCGGTCGTAGGCCAGCGTGCCGTACACGAACAGGTCGACCGGGCCGTCGTCGCTCATCTCGAAGACGAGTATACCCGATGCGGTCCGCGGCAGAAAGCGATTGTGGCCCCGGGAGGAACTGCTATACTGGCCCGGAGGGGCTGGGGGCAGCCGCCTGCCCGCCCCCGCGGGAGGAGGGACGGATGACCACGGAAAAAGAGCGTGAAGCGCTCGACTACCACCGCCTCGGCCGGAGGGGCAAGATCGAGGTCGTTCCCACCAAACCGTGCCGGACGCAGAAGGATCTTTCGCTCGCCTACACCCCGGGCGTGGCGGTTCCGAGCCTCGCCATCGCCGCCTCCCCCGACGAGGCCTTCTCCCTGACCGCGCGGGGGAACCTCGTCGCGGTCGTCTCGAACGGAACGGCGGTGCTCGGTCTCGGCGACATCGGGGCGCTCGCGAGCAAGCCGGTGATGGAGGGGAAGGCGGTCCTCTTCAAGCGGTTCGCCGACATCGACGCCTTCGACATCGAGGTGAACTCCAGGGACGTCGATGAGCTCATCGGCTTCATCAAGCTCCTGGAGCCGACGTTCGGGGGGATCAATCTGGAGGATATCAAGGCCCCCGACTGCTTCCCGATCGAGGAGGCGTGCGAGCGCGACATGCGGATACCGGTCTTCCACGACGACCAGCACGGCACGGCGATCATCTCGGGCGCCGCGCTCCTCAACGCGCTCGAGATCGCGGGCAAGAGGATCGAGGAGTGCCGGGTGGTCTTCAGCGGCGCGGGCGCGGCCGGCCTCGCCTGCGCGCGGTACTACCTCAGCCTGGGGGTGAAGAAGGAGAACCTCGTCCTCTCCGACATCGGGGGGATCCTGCACGAGGGGCGCACGGAGGGGGTGAACCGGTACCTACAGCCGTTCTTGGCCAAGACGAAGGCGCGCACCCTCGCCGAGGCGATGCGGGGCGCCGACGTCTTCATGGGGGTCTCCGCCAAGAACCTCGTCACCCCGGAGATGGTGCGGTCGATGAACCGCGCCCCGGTCGTCTTCGCCATGGCGAACCCGGACCCCGAGATCACCTACCAGGACGCCAAATCGGCGAGGCCCGACGTCATCGTCGCGACCGGGCGGTCGGACTTCCCGAATCAGGTCAACAACGTCCTCGGGTTCCCGTTCATCTTCCGCGGCGCGCTCGACGTCCGGGCCACGCACATCAACGAGGCGATGAAGCATGCCGCCACCCGGGCGCTCGCGGCGCTTGCGCGCGAGGAGGTCGTCGACGAGGTGCGGGAGGCGTACGGGGGGGAAACGTTCTCCTTCGGGCCCGACTACATCATCCCCAAACCGTTCGACCCGCGCGCGCTCCTGCGGGTGGCCCCGCAGGTGGCGCGGGCGGCGATGGAGAGCGGCGTGGCGCAGGCGCCGATCGCGGACTGGGCCGCCTACGACAGGGAACTCGAGGAACGGCTGAACGTCATCCGGGCGCGGGCGCGCTGAGGGCCGCCGCGCGCCGCACGGGGCGGAACGGTCAGACGGCCACCTTGATCGTGCTGGCGAGCCAGACGAGGGCGGCCATGCCGGCGCAGATGATGACGAAGGAGACGAGCGGCATGAGACCGGTCGCCTTGCCGCCGGTCTTCCGCATGATGGAGACGTTCAGCACGACGCCGGTGAAGAAGATCGCGAACCCGATGAGGAGTTTTAGGAAGATTTCCATACGCACCCCCCCCTTGACGTGCACCCCTCATTATCCACGATGCGGGCCGTCCCGTCAAAGGCGAACTGGGGCCCCGAGGTGAGGATGTCGCGCCCCCGCCTCTATCCGCTCGGCGCGGCGGTCATCCTCTCCGTGCCGCTCGTCCTCTCGGCCCTGAGCGTCCGGCGCCTCTCGATCACCTACGACGAGCCGTGCCATTTTCGGTACGGGTACCAGCTGCTCGTCGAGCGCACCGCCCGGCGTTTCGCGGACTCGACGATGCCCGTCTCCGCGCTGAACGCCCTCCCGCGCGCCGCGGGGGCGCTCTGTGCCCCGTTCCCCGGCGCACGGGCCGCGGCGCGACGTCTGCACGACCCGAAGAGCGGGCGCTGGGCGACGATCCTCGCCGCCCTGCTCCTCGGCGCCCTGGTCTGCCGCTGGGCCCGGGAGCTCTACGGGCCGGCCGCGGGCCTCTTCTCCCTCTCCCTGTACGCGTTCGACCCCAACATCATCGCGCACGGCATGCTCGTCACCACCGACCTCTACGCCGCCCTCCTGATGACGGCCGCCCTGTACTGTTTCTGGCGGTTCGAGGCGCGCCCCGGCCCGGCGCGGGGGGCGGCGTGCGCCTTCGCGCTCGGCCTCGCCCAACTCGCCAAGCACGCCGCCTTCCTCCTCTACCCGGTCTTTCTGGTCATCGCGTGCGCGCGCCATGCGGGGGGGCTGCGGCGGCGGATCGCCGCGCGGGATCTCCGCGGGCTCGTCGGGCGCGCGGCGGCCGCCGCGGGGTGGGCGATCCTCTTCGCCGGGGCGAGCGCGGCCGTGATCAGCGCGGGATTCCTCTTCGAGGGGGTCGGCGCCCCGCTCGAGTCGTACGCGTTCAAGAGCCGGTTCTTCGCCGCGGCGCGGGCGCGCGCGGGACCCCTCGCCCGCCTCCCGCTCCCGCTGCCGGCGCCGTACCTCGAGGGGCTCGACTGGTCGCGTCACTACGACGAGACCGGGGGGGTCTCGGGGAATCTGTACCTGTTCAAGGAACTCAGGCCGCGGGGGACCGGATTCCCCGGCTACTATCTCGCCGCCTTCGTCTTCAAGACGCCGCTCGCGCTCCAGGCGTGCCTCGCGGCGGCGCTCGTCGCCCTCCCGGGGCGGCGGCGCAGGGCGCGGTTCATGGACGACGAGCTGTTCCTGCTGGCGCCGCTGGCCGCCGCCGCCGTCTGGTTCGCGTTCTTCTTCCGCACCCAGGTGGGGGTGCGCTACATCCTGTTCGTCTACCCGCTCATCCAGATTCTCTGCGGAGGCCTCGTCGCGGGGTGGGAGCGATTCGGCCCCGCGCGGAGGGCGGCGCTCCTCGCGGCCCCCGTGCTGCTCCTCTCATCGACCCTCTCCTGGCACCCCCACTTCATCCCGTACTTCAACGAACTCGTCCCTGACCGCACCCGCTGCCACGAGATCCTGGCGGACTCCAACATCGACTGGGGGCAGGCCGAATGGTATCTGCGGCGATGGCGGAGAACGCACCCGGAGGCGGTCGTGAACCCCGAGAGGCCGGTGGCGGGGAGGGTGGTGGTCGGGGTCAACCTGCTCACGGGGGTCTTCCTCCCGGAGCGCTACCGGTGGCTGCGGGAGAACTTCTCGCCGACGGGGCACGTGGCGCACGCGTATCTGATCTACGACGTCGCCCCGGAGGAGCTCGAGCGGCTCGGGCTCGGGGAGGGGGAGCTCAGCGCGCCACCCGCGCCCCGCGGACCTCGACGGTCTTCACCCGGTACCGGTCCGCCTCGGTGACGCGGAACCGCAGATTCTCGTAGGCGACCTCGTCGCCGGGGGAGGGGACCCGGCCGAACAGGTGCGTCACGAACCCCGCCACCGTCTCCGCGACCCCGACCGGCATCCGGTCCTGGAAGAGGGCGTTGAACCTCTCGACCCGCATCCGCGCGTCCACGACGATCGAGTCCGCGCCCTTGCGCCAGCCGGCGGGCTCCTCGGTGTCGTACTCGTCGTCGATCTCCCCGACGATCTCCTCGACGATGTCCTCCATCGTGAGGACCCCCGCGGCGCCCCCGTATTCGTTCACCACGATCGCGATGTGCCTCCCCGCGGCCTGCAGATCGGCGAGCGCGGTTTCGATCGAGGCGGACTCGGGTATGACGTGGGGCGGGCGTGCGATCTCCCCGGCGCGCGCCTCCTCGGGCACCCCCGCGAGGTCGGTGGCGTTGATGACGCCCGTGATCCGGTCGATCCGGTCCCGATAGATCGGGATGCGCGAGTGGCCGTCCTCGTCGAGGAGCGCGAGGAGGTCCCCGACGGTCGCCGACTCCGGGGCGGCCGTGACCTCGATGAGCGGGACCATCGCCTCCCGGACCGTGGTCTTGCCGAAGCGGAAGATCTCCTCGATCATCTCCTTCTCCTCCCGCCGCAGGACCCCCGAGGCGTGGCTCTCCTTGAGCAGGAGCTCGATCTCCTCCTTGGTCACGAACGGGTTCTTTTTCGACCGCCCGCGGGTGAAGAGCATCGAGATCCCCTTGCCCATCGTCGAGGCGGTCCAGACGAGGGGGAAGAGGGCGTAGTAGGCGGCGCGGAGCGGGGCCGCGCAGAGGATGCAGAGCGTGTTGGCGTACTGGCGCCCGTAGGCCATCGGGATGATCTGCCCGACGATGAGCACGAACGGCCAGTAGATGGCGATGGAGACGAGGTTCTCCAGATTCCTCGGCACGACGTGCGAGACCATGTTGTTGAGGATGCAGGAACCGATGACCACGGTGACGTTGTAGCCCACGAGGGTGGTGGCGAGCAGGTTCCTCGGCTCGTCGAGGAACCGCTGGACGATGCGCGCCATCCGCTGGCCGAGCTCGGCGCGGTGGCGGATCCGCAGCCGGTTGCAGGAGATCAGCGCCATCTCGGAGCCGGCGAAGAACGCCTGGAGGAGCAGGCAGAGCAGGATGACGGCGATTCCGCCGAGGATCATCGCGGCTCCTCCCGGCACACGATGATCTCGCGTACCCTGCTCTTCTGCGCGGCCGAGACGGTGAAGACGAGCCCCCCGTGCCGGACGCGGTACCCCTCGGGGGGGATCCGTCCGGCGCGGGCGGTGAGGAAGCCGCCGATCGTGGTGTTCCCCTCGTCCCTGAGGTCGGCGCCGAAGAGCCGGTTGAATTCGGCGATCTCCATCCGCGCCCGCACCCTGAAGCGGCCCGGCTCGATCTCCTCGTGGAGCGGCGCCGCCGACTCGCCCTTGTCGCGGATCTCGCCGATGATCTGCTCGATCAGATCCTCGAGCGTGACGAGCCCCGCGACGCCGCCGTACTCGTCCACGACGAGGGCGATATGGACCTTCCTGCGCTTGAACTCCCGCAGCAGCGACGAAGCGGTCTTCGTCTCGGGGACGAAGGTGGCCGGGCGCAGGATCCCCCTGAGCTCGGCCTCCGGGGCCCTCCCGCGCCGGCTGAGCAGATCCTTCGCGTAGAGCACCCCGAGGATGTTGTCGAGCGTCTTCTCGTAGACGGGGATGCGGGAGTAGCCGCTCCGGCGGATCTCGTCCCTGATCTCGGCGAGGGGGCGGTTGACCTCGAAGGCGACGATCTCCCGCCGGGGGCGCATCAGCGTCGTGACCCGGCGGCTGGAGAAGTCGAGGACCGCATGGATCATCCGCCGCTCCCTCGTGTCCACGACGCCCTCGCGCGAACCGATGGTGATCGCGGTCTTGATCTCGGCCTCGGTGACGGCGTATTCCGCCTGGGAGCGGGGCGGGGCGAGGAGCCCCCCCAGCCGGTCGGAGGCGTACATGACCGCCACCCGGACCGGGCTGAGGGCCCAGCCGATGAAATGGATCACGGGAGCGACCAGCGGGGCGAGCCGGGTGTTGAGCTGGATGGCGATCGTCTTCGGCGTGACCTCGCCCATCACCAGGATGGCGAACGTCATCACCAGAATCGCCAGCGCCGTCCC
Source organism: Chlamydiota bacterium (assembly GCA_012729785.1). Lineage (NCBI taxonomy): Bacteria > Pseudomonadati > Chlamydiota > Chlamydiota bacterium. The sequence goes on from JAAYCL010000026.1 coordinate 32,136, forward strand.
CTGGTTGCCGAACGCCGAGCGCAGGAGCGACTCGCCGAGCGTCGAGGAGAGCATGTTGACGAACATGTTGCCGACGAGGATCGAGGTCAGGAGCCAGCGCGGGTTGGCGAGGAGCCAGGCGATGAGGGGGCCGCGCCGGGTGCGCGAGAGCTTCTTCACCTGGAACGGGGAAAGGGAGAAGAGGGTGGTCTCCGTGCAGGAGAAGAAGAACGAGCAGCAGAGCAGGGCCAGGATCGCGGCGAGGTAGTAGGCGGTGGCGCGATTCAAGGGCGCGGAACTCTCCTGCGGGCGGCGCGGATCATTCCGCCGCGATTCGTTTCTCCCCGGGCGGCTGTCCGCCGGGGCCCACCTCGAGGGCGCTCTTGCACCCCTGGACGATGTAGTCGAAGCCGTAGAGCACCGTCTTGAAGATGCCGAGGAAACGGGCGCTCTCCTCCTTCACCTGCGCGAGCTCCCCCTCGGCCGCCGCGAGGCGCATCTTCAGCTCGGCGCAGTCGCGGCCGCAGACCGCCAGGTCCCGCCCGTGCTCCTCCGACTGGGCGGAGAGCGCGGCGACGCGGCGCGACAGCTCCTCGATATTCAAACGGTCGAGGCGGCGGCGCACCTGGCGTGCGTGCAGGAAGACGGCCGCAGCGAGCAGCACGAGCGATACGGGGGTGATCCATTCGAGGATCCAGGCAAGCTGGGGCGGCATTGCGGCACTCCTCTGCGGCGTCGGCCGATCGGTACCCGCCCCGCCCGCGGCGCGCCGCGTCCCGCCGGGACGGGGTGCGCTCAGGCGGCCTTGCCGCCGCAGCCGAGCGCCAGAATCTTCCTCCGCACCACCTCCCTGATGGCGTCCCGCGCGGGGCCGAGGTAGTGGCGCGGGTCGAAGTTCGCGGGGTTCTCCGCGAAGCATTTGCGGATCGTCCCGGTGATGGCGAGACGGATGTCGGTGTCGATGTTGACCTTGCAGACGTTCATTTTCGCCGCGCGGCCGATCATCTCCTCGGGGACGCCGCGCGACCCCTCGATCCGGCCCCCGTAGCGGTTGCAGAACTCGACCAGATCCTGCGGCACGCTCGAGGCGCCATGCAGCACGAGCGGGAATCCCGGGAGGCGCGCCTGGATCTCCTCGAGCCGCTCGAAGTCGAGTTTCGGCTCGCCTTTGAACTTGTAGGCGCCGTGGCTGGTCCCGATCGCGACCGCGAGCGAGTCGCAGCCGCTCCGCTCGACGAACTCCTGCGCCTGGTCCGGGTTGGTGAAGATGGCGTCCTTCTCGCTCACGGAGATGTTGTCCTCGACCCCCGCGAGCTTGCCGAGTTCCGCCTCGACCGAGACGCCGCGCGCGTGGGCGTACTCCGCGACCTTCCTGGTGAGGGCGATGTTCTCCTCGAACGGGTGCTTGGACCCGTCGATCATCACGGAGGTGAACCCGCCGTCCACGCACGCCTTGCAGATCTCGAAATCCTCCCCGTGGTCCAGGTGCAGGACGATCGGGAGGTCGCAGGTCTCGAGGGCGGCCTCGACGAGTTTCTTGAGGTACTCGTGCCGGGCGTACTTCCGGGCGCCGGCGGAGAATTGGAGGATCAACGGGGCGCGCTCGGCCACGCCGGCCTCGACGATCCCCTGGATGATCTCCATATTGTTGACGTTGAACGCCCCGAGCGCGTAGCGCCCCGCGAGCGCGTCGGCGAAAAGCTTTTTCGTGGTGACCAGCGGCATGATGGATCCCCTCCGAAGGTTGGAAAATGCCGCGCCTTCCGCGGGCATCGGCCCGCGGCGCCGACGACAGTATGCCACAGCGGCCGGAGGGGGCGCAACAGATTTAGGCGCGGCTGTCGGGGGCCGCGTGCGTCCTGTTCCCGGTGGCCAAGCGCCGCGGCGGATGGTATCGTTGACGAGAGGGAGGGCGTTGCGTGGAAAACTCCGTTGTCGCCGGCGTCTTCGACGAGATCGCGAACATACTCGACATACTCGGGGAGAACCCGTTCCGGATCCGCTCGTACCGCGCCGCCGCGCGGCGCATCGCCGATATGCCGGAGAGCGTGACGGCGATGGCGCGGGAGGGGCGCGATCTCACCGCCGTCCCCGGCATCGGCGTCTCCATCGCGGAGAAGGTGCGGGAGATCGCGGCGACGGGGAGATGCGCCTTCCTCGCCGATCTGCGCGGGAAGATCCCGCGCGGCCTCCCGGAGCTTCTGAGGATCGAGGGGCTGGGGCCGAAAAAGGTCAAGCTCTTCCACGAGCGCCTGGGGATCGATTCCGTCGACCGGCTCGAAGAGGCCGCCCGGAGCGGGGCGCTCAAGAAGCTTCCCGGGATGGGGGGGAAGAGCGAGGAGAACCTCCTCGGGGCGATCGGCCGGTATCGGGCGGGGCGGGGGAGGTTCACGCTCTCGACCGGGATCGAGTACGCGGAGTCGCTCGCCCGCTTCCTCCGGGAAGCGAGAGGGACCGCGGCGATCGAGGCGGCCGGGAGCGTCCGGAGGCGCAGGGAGACCGTCGGGGACCTCGACATCCTCGCCATCTCGTCCGACGGGCCGGGGCTGATGGAGCGGTTCTTCCGCTACGACGGGATCGAGGAGAGGACGGCGCGGGGGGGGACGAAGTCGAGCGCGCGGCTCGCCTGCGGGTTGAACGTGGACCTGCGCGTACTCGAGGAGGGGGAGTACGGCGCCGCCCTCCAGTACTTCACCGGCTCCAAGGAGCACAACATCGCCCTGCGCGGCCGCGCCGCCGCCCGGGGGCTCAAGCTCAGCGAGTACGGGGTTTTCCGGGGGGAACGGCGCGTCGCGGGGCGGAGCGAGGAGGAGGTCTACGCGGCCCTCGGGCTCCCGGTCATCCCGCCGGAACTGCGCGAGAACCGGGGGGAGTTGTCGGCCGCCGAGCAGGGGGCGCTCCCCGACCTCGTCGAGCTGCGGGACATCCGCGGGGACCTCCAGATGCACACCACGGCCACCGACGGCCGCGGGACGATCGCCGAGATGGCGGAGAAGGCGAAGAAGCTCGGCTACGAGTACATCGCGATCACGGAGCATTCCAAGGCGGTCCGGGTCGCCGGCGGACTCGACGCGAAAAAGCTCGCCGCGCACCTCAGGGCGATCGAGAAGGCGGCGGGGGCGTATCCGGGCCTGCGCATCCTCAAGGGGGTCGAGGTCGACATACTGCCCGACGGGAGCCTCGATCTCGACGACGGCATCCTCGCCGAGTGCGATCTGGTCGTCGCGTCGGTCCACTACCGGTTCAACCTCCCCGAGAAGGAGATGACGCGGCGCATCGTCCGCGCGATCGGCAACCGGCGGGTGCAGATCCTCGGACACCCCACCGGGCGCCTGATCCTCGAGCGGCCCGGCTACGAGGTGGAGATGGAGGAGGTCGTGAAAGCGGCCAAGGAGCACGGGGTCGTCCTGGAGGTGAACGCGCACCCAAGCCGGCTGGATCTGCGGGACACGCATGTGCGGCTGGCGGTGGAGCGCGGGGTGAAGCTCGCCATCTCGACCGATGCGCACGCCCCTTCGCAACTCGATCTGATGCGCTACGGCGTCTACACCGCGCGCCGCGGCTGGGCGGAGGCCGCGGACGTGATCAACACCTTCCCGCTGAAGAGGATGCTGGCGGCGCTGAAGCGGTAGCGGTCGAACCCTCAGGGGGCGGCGCGCCTGAGGGTGAAGGCGTCGAAGACGTTGATGATGTTCCTGCTCACCGGCGTGAAAGGGATGACGGTGAGCGTCGGCTCCGAGGGGGTGCCGGTGATCCTGAACTGCGCGAGGTTCTCCGAGAGGCTGTTGAAGGCGGGCTGGAGCAGCAGGTCCGCGAACAGGAGCGGGCTCTTGCCGACCGGTCGCGCGTAGAGGGTGAGGTCGAGTTCCCCCCCCGGCTTCATCGTCCCGGTCCCGTACAGGTCCAGGATGTCGCTGGAGATGCTGAGCGACTCGATGCGGACCCCCTGCTCGTCGAACCCCCAGCTGAGCCGGCACTCCTGCGCCGGCTCGCCGCCGGCCGGCCGGGCGAGGCGTATCTTCGAGAGGACGAGGAGCAGGACCGGGAGTTTCCAGAATCGGGCGTCGCTCACCGTCAGCTCGCCGCGTCCCTGCAGCCGGCCGAGGCAGTGATCGCCCTGGAACGCCAGATGGCCGCTTCCCCGGCCGCTGATCCCCTCCGCGGCCGGCTGCACCGTTCCGAGGAGGGCGGCGATGTCGACGTCCTGGAAGGTGTAGCGATTGAAGAAGGTGCACGGCGGTTCAAGGTTGACGATGCTGTACCCCTCGACCCTCCCGTCGAGGAGCCGCCCGTCGAGGCCGTTGACGATCACGGAGCGCGGGTCCACGAACACCCTGCCGGTGGCGTTCGTGACGGGGAGCTGCAGGAACCGGCAGGAGGCGTCCTTGGCGGTGAAGACGAGGCTGTAGTCCCCCTCGCGCGCCGTGTTCCAGGACAAGGTCACGTTCCCCGAGAGGCCGAAGCGGCCGGCGGGCCGATACCGCCTCCAGATCTCGCCGCCGACGAGCGGGAAGGCGCGGAGCCGCTCCTCGGTGACGGACAGGTCGCCGCTGTCGAAGGCGATCCGCGCTGTTTCGGCGTCGAGGTCCGCGTTCCCGGAGAAGAGATAGGCGCCCCAGAACGGGTCGTCCACCGTGCCGCGCAGGGCGACGCGCCGGCGGGAGGGGAAGGGGGTGAGCTCGCAGCCGACCCCCTGGATGCGGCGGCCGCCGATCGACACCGTGCCGCGGGTGAGCGTGAAGACCGGGGGGCGGTCCGTCTCCACCGCGGGGGTGCGGCAGACGACCCCCCGCCAGTTGGGACGGCCCTCCGCGTCCCGCTCGAAACGGAGGTCAGGCTCGCGGAGGTCCAGTTCCTTCACCTGGAACCGCAGCCGAAGGAGGGAGCCCCAGCGGGGCCTCACGCGGAGCCGCTGCGCCCTGAAGAGGAGCGCCCCGCCCGGCTGCTTCCGCACGTCGACCCCCTCGAGGACGAGGCCGCCGAACGGGCCGAGGGAGGCGGAGCCGAGCGTGATCTCCGCGGCGAGGTACTGTTCCAGGATCTCCCGGACCCGGGCCTTGAGCGCCGCGGGGCGGAGGAAGAGGAGGTAGGAGAGCGCCGCGAAGGCGGCGACGAGGAGGGCGAGGAGAGGCGCAACCGTCCGGGCTGCTCTCATGGCGACAGTATACCCCGCCGTTTCCCGAAAGACAAAGCACGCCGCGCGTGCGGCGAGGGAACGGATGGCGTATCATGACGAAACGACCGGGGGGAGGAAGGATGCGGACAGGAGCGGCGGTGTTCACGGATTTCGACGGGACGGTGACGACCGTCGACTCGCTGCAACGCATCCTCACCGTCTTCACCGGGGAGGCGTGGCGCCGCATAGAGGACGAGGTCGAGGCGGGGCGTATCGGGGACCGGCGGAGCCTCCAGATGGAGTTCGATCTCGTCCGGGCCTCCCGCGTCGAGGCGATGGCGGTGGTCGACCGGGATGTGGCGGTCGATCCCGCGTTCCCTCCGTTCGCGGCGTGGCTGAAACGGCGGGGGGTGCCGCTCACGGTGCTGAGCGGCGGCTTTGCGTCGATCATCAGGCGGGTGCTCGGCCGCCACGGCCTCGAAACGCTGGAGGTGCGGGCGAACGAGGCGAGGGTCTCGCGCGGCAGGTGGCGGGTGGTCCCGGCGCGCGGCCGCCGGCTCTGCGGCGCCTGCAACCACTGCAAGACGGCGTCGATTGTGCGGGCCAGGCGGGCGGGCCTGCAGACGATATTCGTCGGGAACGGGGTCACGGACCGCTGTCCCGCCCGTCACGCGGACCTCGTCTTCGCCAAGGGCGTGCTGGCGGCGCACTGCCGGCGCGAAAGGATACCGTTCCGGCGCTACCGGACGTTCAGGGACGTGCGGCGGGCGCTGGAGAGGGAATGCGTCCTTCCGGCGGCGGCGCCTGAACGGCGCGCGGGGCGCTCCTCCGCATCCAGCCGTAGATCGGGACCTCGATCGTCTTCTGCTTCGGGTGGTCGAGCGTGAAGACCGCCTTCGCCCGAACGCCCCCGGTCTCCGAGGGGGGCGCGCCGGTCACGGTGAAGGTGCGGGATTTCGCCGGTTCGAGCGGGCCCTGCGGGCTGATGCGGAACGCGGGGTTGTCGATCTCCGCCTTCAGTACCGCGAACTCCCGGTCCCGCGTGCTGGCGACGGTGATCGACCGGGCGATCTCCCCCCCGGGCGCGAGCTGCCCGAGACTGATCCGGCTCGGCTGCGCGACGATCTCGCCGCTCACGGTGATCCGCACCGGGATCTGGAGCGTCGGTTTGGCGGCGCTGTTCGTCGGGATGCTCACGCTCTCGAAATGGCGTCCGGTCTCGACATCGGTCTTCAGGGCGACCTCGAGGAGGTAGCGTCTCTTCCCGTTCTCCGGCGGCTCCTCCCGGAGCGCCGCGGTCACCAGATTCAGACGCGTGGCGGGCTCGCCGAGGGTGAGCTCCTCGGGCAGGGTCTGGGAGATGCGTACCGTCCCCGCGGAGGCCTCCGGCCGGTCCTGCAGGATGACGGTCGAGGGCTCCACCAGGAGCGGGGGGATCACGGTCCCCTCGATCGTGAGGGAGACCTTCGGTTCCGCGGGGTCGTTGGAGTAGACGTAGATATGCTTGACCTGTTTCCCCTGTCTCCCCCCGATGGTGAACGTGGCGCCGATCTCCCCCGTCCCGCCCGGCGGAACGACCTTGGAGGAGACGAGGGCGGCCGTGCAGCCGCAGGTCGTGGAGACCTTGTCGATGCGCAGGTCCGCCTGCCCCTCGTTGCGGAAGCGGTAGACGTGCTCCACCTTCTCCACGCCGACCGCCTCGCCGAAGTCGTGCCCGGTCGACTCGAAGACGATCCTGGGCGCCGGTTCCGAAAGGACCGTCGCGGACGCCTCCGGCCGAACGGGGACGGAAGCCTCCGCCGGGGAGGCGACGGCGGCCGCCGGGGGGGACGGCGCATCCGCGGGCGCCCCCGTTTCTGCCGCGGCGGGGGGCGACCCCGCGGGTCGGCGCCCCGCGGCGGATGCGGCGGAGGCAACGATGAGGATCGGGAAGGCGGCAACGGCCAGGGTACGGGCGATTCGATTCATCGGCAGGCGCTCCTTGTTGCGCCGCGGACCCGCGGCCCGCGGCATGGAGGCCCACTATAGCACACCGCCTCGGCGCCGTTCAATTCTGCGTTGTACGTCTTCAGATCGGCTCCGGGTATAATGGGGTTCGTGCGGGGCCTCCGGGTGCCTGTGCGCGGCCCGGAGGGCGCGGACACCGCCTGCCGCGGGCCGTGCACGCGGGGAACGGATATGCCGGCGGAGGCGGGTCGGACCCGCCGCGGAGGGGGGCGATGGAGCGGCCGAGGAGGGGGATGGCGTTCTTGCGGAAGCGGTCGGGGGCGGCGGCGTGCGCGGCGTTGGGGGTGCTGTGCGGCTGTGCGGCCCCGCCGGGGACACCCGTTGTCCGGCCCGATGCGGCCGCATCCGCCGCGGCGGGGGAGGAGCTCGAGCGGCTCCACGGCGTCATCGACCGCGCCGTCGAGGAGTACGGGAAGGTCCGCGAGTACCGGTGCGTGTTCCAGAAGCGCCAGCGGATCCGCGGCGTTCTCCAGGAGCCCCAGCGGATACTGTTGAAGTTCAGGAAACCGATGGACGTCTATATGCGGTGGCTCTCCAGGCAGCACGAGGGACAGGAGATCCTCTACGCGCCCGCGCGCTACGGGACGAGGGCGATCGCCCGGGCGGGCGGCTGGAAGGGGGCGGTGACCCCGCCGATCCCCATCGACGTCGACGGGTACTGGGTGATGCGCGACAACCTCCATCCGCTCGACCGCGTGGGGATAGGGTACTTCCTCGATCTGTTCATGCGCAACGCGCGGCGCGCACGGGAGGAGAAGGCGAGCATGCTGATCGACAGGGGCGCGGAACAGATCTCGGGACGGCCCGCAGGCGTCCTCGAATCGGTGCTGCCGGACGACCCGTCACGGGGATACTACTGTCGCCGCTGCGTCGTATGGTTCGACGAGGGACACGGCCTGCCGGTGAAGATCATGATCTACGACTGGGCCGACGATCTCACCGAGGAGTATCTGTACGAGAACCTCGACCTGCAGCCCGGCTTCACCGACCTCGACTTCGACCGCCGGAATCCCGCCTACCGTCTCTAACGCGAGGGCGGGCAACAACGCGCAAAGGGTCTATCGCCGCATCCGCGGCGTTTCAGAGCATCGGCGGACACCGGCCGCGCGTATGATCGTGCGGGCGTTCCTCTCCCGCGGGGCGGGACGTGGAGGATGCGCGGCTGCACGGAGCAGCCGCCGGACCGGGGCGCGGGGAATCGGAAGATCAGCGCTCTCCGGCGCCCTTCCTCGTCGCGGCGATGAAGTGCCGGAGCCTCTCGAGCGCCCCCCCGCTCTCGATCGCCTCGCGCGCGCGCCCCATCCCCTCGCGGAGGTCCCCGACGAGGCCGGCGGCGAGGAGCCCGGCGGCGGCGTTGGCCAGGCAGACGTCCCGTCGGGGTCCCGAGTTCCGTTCGCCGAGTATCCTCTCCAGCGTCGCCGCGTTCCCGCGCGGCGTCCCGCCGTGGAGCGCGGCGAGGGAAACGCGCGGGACCCCGAGCTGGCGCGGCGTGATCTCCATCGGGCGGAGTCTTCCCCCGGCGAGCAGGAACGCCCGGGTGGGGCCGGAGATCGAGACCTCGTCCATCCACCTTCCGCGTCTCCCCGCGGTCCCGCAGAGGACGAGGGCGCGAGGGATCCCGAGGATCCGGGCGGCGCCCGCGGCGAGGGCGAGCATCTCATGGTGGAAGACGCCGAGCAGCTGGAAGGCGACCGGGGCGGGATTGCAGAGCGGCCCGAGGAGATTGAAGACGGTGCGGAACGGGAGCGCCCGCCGGACCTCGGCCACATGCCGCATCGCGGGGTGGTATCGCGGGGCGAAGATGAAGCCGATCCCCGTCTCGCGGATGCAGCGCGCGACCTCCGCCGGCCCGAGGTCGATCCGCGCGCCGAGCGCCTCGAGGACGTCCGCGCTCCCGCAGCGCGAGGTGCTCGCCCGGTTGCCGTGCTTGGCGATGCGGGCGCCCGCGGCGGCGAGGACGAACATCGCGGCGGTGGAGACGTTGAACAGATCCAGCGAGTCGCCCCCGGTGCCGCAGACGTCGCCGAGCGGCGCCCCGCAACCGCTCACCGGGACGCGCACCATCTTCTCCCGCATCACCGACGCCATCGCGGCGAGCGCCCGGGGGGTGCAGTCGGACGCCTGGAACGCCGAGAGGAACAGCGCCGCCTCATACGGCGCGCACGCCCCCTCCACCATCAGTCTCGCCGCCTGCATCGCGTCCCGCGCCCGGATGCCGCGCCCCTCCGCGAGCCGCCGGCCGGTCTTCAGGAGCCATACGCTCACCGGGTTCGCCGGGGGCGGGAAGAGGCGCGGGAGCTCGTCTCGTACGAATCGTCGCATCTCCATCGAAATCGTGCCCTCCTGCCTGCCTCCAGTGTACCATACCGGGCCTCCGATCATCCCGCTTCGCCGTTACCCCGCGCGGGGCCGGCGGGCGTCCTCCCCCGCGACGGGGCGATATCTGCTATAGTGAGGGGGGGGTGCGGGCCGTCGGAACCAGGACCCCGCGCGGCCGGCCTCGCCGCAGCCGCGGATCGTTGTTCGGGGGGATGCGATGAGGGTCACCGTGTTCGGCGCCGCAGGCGGGGAGGTCACCGGCTCGGCGTACCTCGTCGAGACGGCCCACGCGGCAATCCTCGTGGAGTGCGGGATGTTCCAGGGGAAGAACGGCCTCGGCGAGAGGAATCGCTCCCTCCCGCGCTCCATCCCCGCCTCCTCCCTCGCCGCGGTCCTCCTGACGCACGGGCACCTTGACCACACGGGCCGCCTCCCGCTGCTCGCGAGGGAGGGGTTCCGCGGCCCCATCTACGCGACCCCCGCCACCGGGGAGATCACCGGCCTCATCCTGCGCGATTCGGCCCACCTCCAGGAGCACGACGCCGAGCGGCTCAGCCGCCGGCGCGCGCGGGTTGGCGATCCGCCGATCGCGCCTCTCTACACCCTCCGGGACGCCGAACGGATCATCGAGAATCTCGCTCCGGTGCCGTACCGCGAGCCGCTCGGGGTGGCGCCGGGGATCCGCGCCCGCTTCATCGAGGCCGGGCACATCCTCGGTTCCTCGAGCATCCAGTTGCTCGCGGACGAGGACGGCCGCGAGAAGCGAATCGTCTTCTCGGGGGACCTGGGGCCCAGGGGGGCCCCGATCATGCGCGATTTCGAATCGTTTCACGATGCCGACCTCGTTGTCATGGAATCCACCTACGGCGATCGAAATCACCGCCCGTTCGAGGAAACGGTCGAGCAGCTCATCGCGATCATGGAGGAGGCCGTTGCGGGGAAGGGGAAGATTCTCGTCCCGACATTCGCCGTCGGCCGCGCGCAGACGCTGCTGGCGGTCCTGGCCTGGATCTTCCGCAGCGGACGCGTGGAGCCGTTCCCGGTCTTCCTGGACAGTCCCATGGCCGTCGAGGCGACACGGATCTACCGCCGCCACCCGGAGCTGTTCGACGAGGAACTGAAAGGGTTGCTCCGGGAGCAGCTGTCGCGCGACGACCTGGCGACGCTGCGGGCGACCGTGCGCACGGAGGAGTCGATGGCGATCAACGACCGCCCCGGTCCGTGCCTGGTTCTGGCGGGTTCCGGGATGTGCACCGGGGGCCGCATCCTGCACCACCTGAGGCACAATCTCTGGAAACCGGAGACGCACGTGCTGATCGTCGGCTACCAGGGGCGCGGCACGCTCGGCCGCCTCCTCGTGGAGGGATCGAAAAGGGTCACGATCTTCGGGGAACCGATCGCGGTCAAGGCGCGCATCCACACCCTCGGCGGTTTCAGCTCGCACGCGGGCCAGGAGGACCTGCTCGCCTGGTTCGACGCCCTCGCTCCGGCGAGGCCCCGCCTCGTCCTCACGCACGGGGAGGATCATGCGCGCGAGGCGCTGGCGGCGCGCATCCGGGAAAGGCACGGGATCGAGGCGCTGCTCGTGGAAGAGGGGGCGACCGTCTAGTTGGCGTTCGGGGTCGGACCACGGAATCGTGTTGCGGGAGAACAGGGTGCGTCTAACATGCGCCTAACAAACGGCCTTAGAGGCGTTTTTCAGGCCCGAAATCGGCGTAGAGCGGAGCATCGGCCCAAGGGAGAGGCGTCAAGGAAAGGAGGACGGTATGGACCTGCATGCGGTTCGATCGTTCTTCATGTGGTGCACCATCCTGAACGGGGGGCTGCTGCTCCTCACCTCCCTCGTCCTCCTCTGCGCGGGGGATTTCGTCTATCGGCTTCACGGGAGGTGGTTCCCGCTCGGCCGGGAGGCGTTCAGCGTCGCGCGCTACTGTTTTGTCGGGTTCATGAAGGTGTTGTTCCTGATGTTCAACCTTGTCCCGTACCTCGCCCTGGTGCTTATCGGGTGAGGGGGCTGGCCCCGGCCCCGCATCGCGACGGCAGGGTTTTGACGGGACGGTCGCATCGCGGGCGCGGACCATGTAAGGCGGGATGCACGTGAATGCCGGACAGATCGTACGCAGACTGAAGAAGATGGGCGACCCCCGCGTCGCGGCCCATTCGGGACGCTTCTTCAAGACCGGCGTCGGAGAGTACGGGGAGGGGGACAGGTTCCTCGGCATCCGGGTCCCGGCCCTGAGGAGATGTGCGGGGGAATGCAGGGGGCTTTCGATCGAGGAAGCGCTGAAGCTCCTGCGGTCGCCGTTCCACGAGGCCCGCCTGCTCGCCCTGCTGCTGCTCGTCGCGCGTTACTCCTCGGCCCGGAACGAAGGCACGCGCGCGGCCGTCTACCGCGCCTACCTGCGGCACACCGCCCTCGTCAACAACTGGGACCTGGTCGACTGCTCCGCGGACAAGATCGTGGGCGCCCACCTGTTCGAGAGGGACAGGAGACCGCTCCGTCGGCTCGCCCGGTCGAAGAGCCTCTGGGAGCGGAGGATCGCCGTGATGGCCACGTTCCACTTCATCCGGAGGGGCGATTTCACGGACACCTTTGCGATCGCGGAACTGCTGCTCGACGACCCCGAGGATCTGATCCACAAGGCCGCGGGGTGGATGCTGCGCGAGGTGGGGAAGCGCGACCAAGCCGCGGAGGAGGCGTTCCTGGCACGGCACTGCGGAACGATGCCGCGCACGATGCTCCGATACGCCATCGAGAAGTTCCCCGAGCGAACGCGCCGCGCCTACCTGGTACGCCGGGGGCGAACCGGGAGGGCGCCGTGCGACGGAGTGCGCCGCAGGCCGGATATCGCTGAGAAGGCGACGTAGACGCGTTTCGCGGCCCGGGAGGGCGCCAAGAGATGCGGGCACATTCCGCGAAGGAGGACCGCAACCTCCCCGCGCGGGGGAGAAGAGGCGCGCCGCGCTTCACGTCTGAGGCGGTGCGGCACTGCCTGCGCGACACCGCGTTCGGCCCCGTCGCCGTGCTCTGGTCCGCGGAGGTTCGGGCGCCCGGGATCGTGCGCATCCTCCTCTCCAAACCGGGCCTGCCCGCGCCGCGCTCCCTCGCGACGCAGTTTTCCGGTTCCGCCTCGTCCTCCTGCCGGGAGATCGGCCTCGTGCTCGACCGGATCGAGGCGTTCCTCTGCGGCGAGGATATCCGATTTTCCCTCGATACGGTCCGACTGGACCTCTGCCCCCCGTTCCAGCGGAGGGTGCTCCGCGCCGTTCACGCGATCCGCCGCGGCAGGGTCGGCACGTACCGTCTCATCGCGGCGCGCGCGGACGTTCCGGGCGGCGCCCGGGCGACGGGGACGGCCCTGGCGACCAATCCGTTCCCCCTCGTCATCCCCTGCCACCGGGTGATCCGCTCCGACGGGAGCCCGGGCGGCTACGGGGGCGGGGCGGGGATGAAACGGGCCCTGCTGGCGATGGAGGGCGTCGTGTTCCATGCATCGGGGAAGGTTGTTCTGCGGAAGGGCGCGCATCCCCCAGACCGCCCCGTGCCGGGCTTTTGCGGTTGAACGGGCGGCCGGAAACTGGTATCGTGCCGGCATGGCATGCGAACGGATGCGCGACATCGATCGGGAGGATAGGTTCGCCCTCTCGATGCTCGGGGCCGGCATCGCGCGCGCCCCGTCGAGGATCATGTGCCTCCTCCATTCCTATCCGCGCGGGACGCAGGCCATCTCCCGGGTCCGCTCGGGGTTCGACCGGCGCATGCGCCGGCTCGTCCTCGAGGCGCGGAGGGGCATGCGTTGAAGCGCGCCGTCGCCGTCCTCCTCGCCGCCGCCGTGTTTGGCGGCTGCATGCGGTACGCCCCCGAGGTCCGCACACGGCCCCCGAAGACGGCGATTCCCGCCTCGGCACGGGAGTCGCGCCGCCTGCCCCCGCCGCTCGTCATCGAGGTGGCGCTCGTGCCGGAGCCGGGAAGCCCGCCCTGCCCCGAGGCGCCCGCCGCCCCGACCGACTACCTCGAGGAGGTGCGGGACTGCGTCCGGATCGGCGCGGCGGCGGTCCGGGTACAGCCGCTCGCCTCGGACAGCGGGGCCGGCCGCCCCCGGTACGACCGGAGCCTCGCGAACTACCGGAGGATCGTCGCGGGGGTGCTTCTGGCCGCCCCCGACGTCGTCATCGATCTCGACCTCGAGGGGGCGCCGCCGGACGCGGCCGGGTGGGCCCGCTGCAACGGGCGGATAGAGATCCTCGACGAGGGGGGGGCGCGTGCGCGGCTCCTGCCCGCCGGAGGGGAGGCCCCGCTCGAGAAGATGCGGAAGATCATCGCCGGGGGAGGGCACCTGCGCATCGGCCTCCGAGAGAGCCGCGGATGGCCCTACAGAAGGCGGCCCGGCAACCTCGACTACCTGCGCCGGGCGGTGTCGATGGCGCGCGCGATGGGCCGCCCGGTCGCCACGCCCGCGGAGGCGCGGGAGATGCTCGGCCTCAAGCCGCTAACCCGCCTCTACGCGGTGCCCGGCGCCAGAACGGTGAAGGCCGGGGAGAGATTCTCGCTCGACGTCATCGCCCAACCGCTCAGGGAGGCGGTGAAAGGGTACGTCGTCTTCGTCGCCCCCGACGGGAAACGATACTCGCTCGCGAAGGGGGGGAGGGTCGCACGCGGGGTCGCCCCGTTCATCTCCGATCCTAAGGGGATCAGAATCCCCTTCTGCCGGACCGTGTTCGACGCCTCGATCCACCCCGCGACGCGCCCGGGCGACTACACCGTCGTGGCCGCCCTGGTGCCGCCGGACTCGGCCGCGCGCCTCTCGACGGCGCTCGCCGTGGCGATTGAGAAGGTCACGGTCGAGTGACCGGCGGATTCTCGAGGCGGATCTCCGGGGACGGCCGCCGATTCCAGGCGGTACCCCGGCGCAGGCGCGCCCGGGGCGGACCGGGAACAACAGGAAACGGGAAAGGATTCAAGGATATGCGCTGGACAGAGGCGTTCATACCGACGCTCAAGGAGTGCCCGGCCGATGCCGAGATCGTCAGCCACACGCTGATGCTGCGCGCGGGGATGATTCGGAAGCTCGGCGCGGGGATCTACACCTACCTCCCGCTGGGCTGGCGGACCGTCAGAAAGGTCGAACGGATCGTGCGGGAGGAGATGGACCGCGCCGGTGCCCAGGAGCTCCTCCTCCCCATCCTGAGCCCCGCCGAGCTCTGGCGCGAGAGCGGGCGCTGGGACGAGTACGGCAAGGAGCTGATGCGGCTGCGGGATCGGCACGACCGCGAGTTCGCCCTCGGCCCGACGCACGAGGAGGCGATCACCGCCACCGTGCGCGGGGAGGTGCGCTCCTACCGCGAGCTGCCGCTCTGCCTCTACCAGATCCAGACGAAGTTCCGCGACGAGGTGCGGCCGCGCTTCGGCGTGATGCGGGGGCGGGAGTTCACGATGAAGGACGCCTACTCGTTCCATCGAAACGCCGCGTCCCTCGACGACTACTACCGGGCGATGCACGAGGCGTACGCGCGCATCTTCAAACGCTGCGGGCTCACCTTCAGGGCGGTGCTCGCCGACCCCGGCCTGATGGGGGGGAGGGAGACGCACGAGTTCATGGTGCTGGCCGAGACGGGGGAGTCGGTGGTGATCTCCTGCCCCGCGGAATCGTGCGGCTACGCCGCCACCACGGACACCGCCGCCGGCGTCGCGCCGCCCGCCGCCCAGCCCGCGGAGACGCCGCTGCGGGAGGTGGACACCCCGGGGAAGCGGACGGTCGAGGAGGTCGCCGCGTTCCTCGGCGTGGCGGCGGACCGGCTCATCAAGACGCTGCTCTACCGGGCCGGCGGGGAGACGGTCGCGGTCCTGGTGCGCGGCGACCGGGACGTGAGCGAACCGAAGCTCCGGCGGGCGCTCGGGCGGGCCGTGGTGGAGCTCGCCGGCGAGGAGACGGTCCGCGGGATCACGGGGGCGGAGACGGGGTTCGCTGGGCCGGTCGGTCTCGCCGGGGTCCGGATCCTCGCCGATCGAACGGTGCAGGGGATGCGGGACGCCGTCACGGGGGCGAACAAGAACGACCGCCACCTCGCGGGCGTGAGCGAGAAGCGCGACTTCTCCGTCGAGGGGTTTTTCGACCTGGCCGTGAGTCGCGAGGGGGACGGCTGCCCGCGCTGCGGCGCGGCGCTCACCGCCTACCGCGGCATCGAGGTGGGGCAGATCTTCAAGCTGGGGACAAAGTACAGCGAAACGATGGGGGCGACGTTTACCGACGAGGACGGCGCCGCCAAGCCGTTCGTGATGGGCTGCTACGGCATCGGCATCACGAGGACCGTCGCCGCGGCGATCGAGCAGCACCACGACAAGGACGGGATCGTCTGGCCGATGGCGCTCGCGCCGTACCAGGTCGAGATCATCGCCATGAAGCCGTCCGACGAGGCGGTGATGCGCGCCGCCTGCACACTCGCCGACCTCCTCGCCGCCAAAGGGGTCGAGGTGGTGCTCGACGACCGCGATGAGCGGCCCGGGGTGAAGTTCAAGGACGCCGACCTCGTCGGCATCCCGCTCCGGGTCGTCGTGGGTCCGAAGGGGCTCTCGCAGCGAAAGATCGAACTGAAGTGGAGGGGCGATACGGAGGCGCGGCTCGTCGATGCGGAAGGCGCCGCCGACGAGATCGCGAAACTCGTTCTGGCGAGGATGGAAGCCGGCGACTGAGACGGGTGTTCCGGGGCGGGGTTACCGCTTCCTGCGCGGCGACATGCGGGCGGGGGGCGTCTTCGGCGAAACGTCCGGGGCGAGGTGGATCTCGTCGATGTAGCCCACGATGACGGCGCGCACGCAGCCGTCTTTCCAGTCGAGCACCTGTCGCGCGGAGTTCCCCTCGTCCACGAAGAGCACCCGGTCGCCCGCCCCCGCCTGGACCGTGTCCACCGCCACCACCGGCGTCTCGGTCCGCTTTCCGTGCGGGTCCTCGGGGCGCACGAGCAGGAGCTTCCGCCCGTCGAACCCCTCGTGCTTGAGCGTCGCCACCACCGTGCCGATGACCGTGCCGATCTTCATCAGGCATCCCTCGTCACGGCGTCGACGATCCCGGTGACGGTCGCGTCGGAGGGGTTGAACGGCTCCGGAAGGGGCAGCGACGCCTCGCGGCCGCCGATGAAGAAGACGGTCTCGCCGGGGCCCGCCTGCTGCGTGTCGCAGGCGACCACCGGCTCGCCCGACGCCTTCCGTTCCTCGTCGAGCGGCTGCACGAGGAGGAGCTTGACGCCCTTGAGCGAGTCGACCTTCCTGCTCGCGACCACCGTGCCGATGACTGTTCCGATCTTCATATGCGGCATGCCGCGGGCGGAGCCGGATTCATGCGGCCCCGGCCGACGCGCCCTTGCGGTAGATCTCCCTGCCGCCGACCTCCCACGAGTCGACGACCGCCATCACGACGCCGTCCACGGGGCGCTTGTCGGTCGGGGCGGTCTGCCGGCAGGAGCTCCCCTCCGCGTACAGCACCAGGTCGCCGGTGCCCGCCTGCACCACGTCGACCGCGACCGTGTAGTTGTCCAGGTCGGCGCCGGTGTGCGAGACCTGCCTGACGAGCAGAAGCGTGAGCCCCTGGATCTTTTCGCTCTTGCGCGTCGAGACGACCGAGCCGACCACCCTGCCGAGCTGCATGCGCCCCTCCGGGGCGGGTTCCGCGCCCCTCGCCCGGGGATCCCGGGCCCGCCGGTCAGTCCTTGGCCGCGGAACGGCCGAGCGGCAGGACCGCGTCCACGTTCACGTGCGGCCGCGGGATGATATGCACGGAGACGAGCTCGCCCACCTTCTCGGCCCCCCGCGCCCCCGCCTCGGTCGCCGCGCGCACCGCCGCCACGTCGCCGCGCACGATCGCCGTCACGTAGCCGCCGCCGATCTTCTCGTAGCTCA
>JAAYCL010000027.1 GCA_012729785.1 Chlamydiota bacterium
AAGCGGTTGTACCCTTTTATTTATCCAAGCCCTTCTTGACAATACTAATCTTCGCGGCGCCCCCACCCCTAGGGGTGGGCGGGAGCCAACATCTCTCCGAAAGCCCACACTTTAATCTACATCCCCCTCCATTTCCGCGCCTCCTTCTCCAGTTGCTTTTTATCCGCCGTTCTCCTATACTATCCGCACTTAGATCAGCGGCGTATTCCGCGTTCAATATCCCGAGGAGACTCCTCTATGCCCGAGAAGAGCGCATTCATCGAGGAGGTATTCACCCGGGCCAAGAAGACGCCCCGGCGCATCGTGCTCCCCGAGGGACACGACGAGCGCATCGTGAAGGCGGCCGGTATCATCGCGCGGAAGGATCTCGCCCGCCCCATCATCCTCGGCATCCGGGACCGCATCCTCGCCCAGCTCAAGTCCCTGGGGATGAGCGCCGAGGGGATAGAGATCGTCAACCCCCAGGGTGACCCGCGTCTGGACGACTTCGCGAAGACCTTCTTCGAGCTCCGCCGCCACAAGGGGGTCACGCTCGACCAGGCGCGCGAGACGATATCCTCCTGGGTCTACTTCGGCACGATGATGGTCTACAAGGGCGACGCCGACTGCCTCGTCTGCGGCGCAACCCACTCCACGCGCAACACGATAATGCCCGCCCTGCAGATCATCAAATGCAAACGGGGCTGCTCCCTCGTCTCAAGTCTGTTCTTCATGGTCCTCGGCAAGGATGTCTTCGCCTTCGCCGACTGCGGGGTGATCGAGAACCCCTCGAGCGAGCAGCTCGCGGAGATCGCCGTCGAGACGACGGCGACCGCGATCCACTTCGGCATCCCCCCGCTCATCGCGCTCCTCTCCTACTCCACGAAGCGCTCCGCAGCCAGCCCCCTCACCCGGAAGATCGTCGAGGCGGTGGAGATCGCGAAGTTGAAGATCGCGCGCCGGTTCCCGGGCAGAGACGACATCGCCATCGACGGCGAGCTCCAGGTGGACGCGGCGATCGTGCCCGCCGTCGCGGCGCGCAAGGCCGCCGACAGCCCGTTGCGGGGGAAGGCGCGGGTGCTGATCTTCCCGGACCTCAACAGCGGCAACATCGGCTACAAGCTCGTCCATCGCCTCGCGCGGGCCGAGGCCTACGGCCCCATCCTTCAGGGCCTCGCCAAGCCGGTGAACGACCTCTCGCGCGGCTGCGACGCCGACGACGTGGTCGGGGTCGCGGCCGTGACGGCAGTCCAGTCGCAGGACGTGTAAGACCAAGCGGAGCGCCGATGAAGATCGCCCCTTCCTGCAGGGCCACCGCGGTGGGAAGTCTGCCGTACCGCGACGCCGACGAGGCGGTTGGCCGCGTCCTCGCGGCGTTTCCAGAGTTCCCCGCCTGGCCCCAGCTCCCCAACCGCTCCTTTCTCGAGAATATGTACGTGCAGTACAGCGAGGGGCTCCCCTGCCTCGTCGTGAACCGGGAGGCGGAGCGGGTCTACTTCGACACCTCCGGCGATACGATGGCGGAGATCGAGCTGTTCTACGGGAAGGTGATCGAGGCGGATCTCGACCGGTTCGCCATCAGCCCCGACTACGCACCGGGGTTCCACCGCCTCGTCGAGACGCTCGCGGCGGGCGCGCCGGCGGAGCTCGCCTGCGTGAAGGGTCAGATCGTGGGGCCGGTCAGCATGGGGCTGACGGTGACCGATCAGAACAAGCGGGCGATCCTCTACCATGACGAGCTGATGGACGCGGTGGTGAAGTCGATCGCGATGAAGGCGGCATGGCAGGTGCGCGAGCTGAAGAAGGTCTGTCCGAACGTGATGATCTGGCTCGACGAGCCGTACCTGGCGAGTTTCGGGTCGGCCTACGTAAGCCTCTCGGACACGCAGGTGCGCTCCCTCATCGGCGAGGTGGCAACGGCGATCCGCGACGCCGGGGCGCTCGCGGGGATACACTGCTGCGGCAACACCGACTGGTCCCTCCTGATGGACGCGGGGCTCGACGTCATCAACTTCGACGCCTACGGCTACTTCACCGGGATGACCTGCTACCCCGAGGCGCTGCGGACCTTCCTCAACGAGGGCCGCATCCTCGCGCTCGGCCTCGTCCCCACCTCCCCCAAGATACTCGAGGAGACCGTCGAATCGCTCGCCGCCGCGCTCGCCGACCGCCTCGAGACGCTGTCCGCCAAGACCGGGCTCAAGACGGAGGAGATCGCCGCGCGGTGCCTCCTCACGCCGAGCTGCGGCGCGGGGAGCCTCTCGCCGGATCTCGCGGACCGGATCCTCGAAACCGTCGGCGCGCTCTCGCGGCGCGTGCGGGGCCCGGGCGGGGCGGAGGGGGGGGCGTGAACGACCTCTCCATCATCCTGAACGGGGCGGTCGCGGGGGGGCGCGCGGTCGTGGGGCTCGCCGCCCAGACGCTCGCCCCGGCGCTCTCCGCGCACGGGGAGGCCCGCCCGGTCTCCTTTCCCGACACCGCCTACTCCCTCCCCGTAATCTACGCCCTCACGGGCCGCAAGATCGAGACGCTCGGCCAGCTGGACGCGGCGCTCAAGACCTGCCGCGCCATGCTCCCCCCCGAGGGGGGGACCGCGCCGACGCTCGAGCAGGCGCTGGCCGCGGGCCGCGCGACGCTGATGGCCGCCGAGGCGATCGAGGCGATCAGGCACCTCGACGGCCCGCCGCACACCGGCATCTGGCTCGGCCCCACCGGCGACTCCATCCTGCGGAGCCAGGGGGTGAAACTCGTGGACGGGAG
Source organism: Chlamydiota bacterium (assembly GCA_012729785.1). Lineage (NCBI taxonomy): Bacteria > Pseudomonadati > Chlamydiota > Chlamydiota bacterium. Next base: position 2,740 of record JAAYCL010000027.1, read on the forward strand.
CATGCCGGGGATCGCGGCCGTCGTCGGGGCCCCGCCCTCGCGGGACGACGCCGTCCGTCTCGCGCGCAGCTTCCAGGAGCGGAACATCCTCGTCGTGATGGCCGGGACCACGGGCGGCACGAGCATGGCCGAGCAGCTTCACGAGGCCGGGGTCGAGCTCTCCTGGAACACCTTCCTCGTCCCCTATGGAAGGGAGCTGACGGCGGCGATCTACGCCCTCGGCTTCGCCGCGCGGGCGGCGATGACCTTCGGCGGCATCCTCCCCCGCGAGGACGACGGCGGCGAGGGGATCCTCGCCTACAACCGCGCCCGGGTCCACGCATTCGTGGTCGCCCTCGGTCCGCTCGACGAGGTCAGGATCGCCGTCGCCGCCGGGGCGCTCAACTTCGGCTTCCCGGTGCTCTCCGACCAGGCGATCCCCGAGATCCTCGCCTTCGGCCCGGAGAAGCGGGACCTCGTCGTCGGCTCCGTCCCCCTCGACCGGATGGCGGAGAGGGCCATCGAGGTGCGGGGGCTCAAGATCCGGGTCTCCACGATCGACATCCCGGTCCTCTACGGGCCGGCGTTCGAGGGGGAGCGGGTGCGGAAGGGGAACATCGGGGCCGAGTTCGGCGGCAAGCACGCCCCCGCCTTCGAATTCCTCACCAGTGCGGCGTCATCGGAGGTCGAGGACGGGAAGATCGAGCTCGTCGGCCCCGATATCGGCGAGGTCCCCGAAGGGACCATCCTGCCCCTGGCCATCGTCGTGCGGGTCGCGGGGCGGAAGATGCAGCGGGACTTCGAGTCGATCCTGGAGCGTCACATCCATTCGTTCCTCTCCGAGGCGATGGGCGTGATGCACATCGGACAGCGGGACGTGCTGTGGCTGCGCGTCAGCAAGGACGCCGCGAAGGCCGGCTTCCGGATGCGGCACCTCGGCGTCATCCTGCGGAGCAAGATGCTCAACGACTTCCCGGCGATCGTGGACAAGGTGGAGGTCGCCCTGTACACGGAGCGGCCGAAGGTCGAGGAGCTTCTTCCCGAGGCCAAGGCCGCCTACGCCGAGCGCGACCGGCGGATGGGGGAGATGACCGACGAGTCGGTGGGCACCTTCTACTCGTGCCAGCTCTGCCAGTCGTACGCCCCCAACCACGTCTGCATCATCACCCCCGAGCGGCTCGGCCTCTGCGGCGCCTACAACTGGCTCGACGGCAAGGCCGCCCACCAGATCAATCCCACCGGCGCCAACCAGCCGGTGGAGAAGGGCGAGACGCTCGACGAGGTCAAGGGGAAGTGGAAGGGGATCAACGACTTCATCCTCGAGCGCTCCAACAAGACGATCGCGAGCTTCAGCGCCTACTCGGCCATGGACGACCCGATGACCTCCTGCGGATGCTTCGAGTGCATCGTGGCGATCCTCCCGGACGCAAACGGGTTCATGATCGTCAACCGCGAGTACACCGGGATGACGCCGTCGGGGATGAACTTCTCGGCGCTCGCCGAGGCGGTCGGCGGGGGGCAGCAGACCCCGGGATTCATCGGAATCGGCACGCGCTACATCCTGAGCAAGAAGTTTCTCAGCGCCGACGGCGGCCTGAAACGAATCGTCTGGATGACCCGGGAGATCAAGGAGCGGCTCGCTGACGAGCTCGCGGCGCGCTGCGAGGAGATCGGAGAGAAAGACCTCCTTGCGAAGATCGCGGACGAGACCGTCGCCACCGACGGCGACGCGCTCCTAGAGCATCTAAAGAAGGTCGCGCACCCGGCGCTCGACATGGAGCCGCTCCTGTAACGGACAGGAGACGCTTCGCACGGGCGCGCCGGTGCGCGCGCGTCTGCACCCCGTTGGGGTGTGTGGCGGGTTTTCGAACGCCGCCGGGTCTTGGCTCCCGACGGCACGGAGGAGTCGGTTTATGGCCGCAGCCGTACGGCGGGTCCGCATCGGCAACACCGCAGCCGAGGGCGGCACCCGGGCCTTCTCCATCGAGGTGGGCGGCGAGAGCTGCCTCCCATTCCTCCATATGGAGGGCGAGATGCCGCGCCGGCCCGTGATCGCGTGGGAGATCCCGGACATCCGCCCCGACGACTGGGTCGAGACGGTGCGGGAGCCGTACGCGGCGGTCCTGGACGACCCGGCCGCCTGGGCGCGCCTCGTCGTGGAGAGGATGGGCGCGCGTCTCCTCTGCCTCGATCTCCGCGGCACGAACCCGGACAGACAAGACCGCCCCGCCGCGGAGGCGGCGGCGCTGGTGAAGAAGCTCCTCGCGGAGGTGAAGGTCCCCCTCATCGTCAAGGGGCCGGGCGCCGGCGCGAAAGGGAACGAGGTCCTCACCGCCTGCGCGGAGGCGGCACAGGGGGAGCGGCTGCTCCTCGCCTCGGCGGTCGAGGAGAACTACAAGACGATCGTCGCCGGCGCCATCGCCTACGGGCACGCCGTGGTCGCCGAAACCCCGATCGACGTGAACCTGTGCAAGCAGCTCAACATCCTGATCTCGGAGATGCAGTTCCCGCCGGAGCGGATCGTCATCGACCCGCTCACGGGCGGCCTCGGCTACGGACTCGAGTACACCTACTCGGTGATGGAGCGGATCCGCATCCAGGCGCTCGGCGGCGACGCGATGATGCAGATGCCGTTCATCTGCTTCGCCGGGGCGGAGGTCTGGAAGAGCAAGGAGGTCAAGGTTTCCGTCGAGAAGGAGCCGCGCTGGGGCGACCGGGCGAAGCGCGGCGTTCTCTGGGAGATCGCGACCGCGGTCCCGCTCCTCCATGCGGGGGCCGGCATCCTCGTGATGCGGCACCCGGAGGCGATCGCCGCCGTCGAGAAGACGATCGACGGGCTGATGGCGAACCAGCGGCCCTAGAGGGCGAAGGAGCAGGGCGGTCGTGCCGCGGATCTAGGCGGACGGAGACAGGCGATCTCCCCGTCCGCGGGGATCCGCGATACGCCGCGGCGAAAACGCATAAGGTTGTTATCCGATGAAATTGACCGGACTTCAGATATTCAAACTCCTCCCGAACAAGAACTGCAAGGAGTGCGGCTTCCAGACCTGCCTCGCCTTCGCGATGAAGCTCGCCGGCAAACAGGCCAAGCTCGACGCCTGCCCGTACGCCTCCGACGAGGCCAGGGAGAAGCTCGGCGCCGCCTCCGCCCCGCCGATTCGCCTCGTGAAAATCGGCGTCGGTGAACGCGAGGTGCAGGTCGGCGAGGAGCTGGTGATGTTCCGGCACGAGAAGACCTTCTACCGCAAGACCGCCCTTGCCGCGCAGGTGGACGACGCGATGGCCCCGGCGGAGCGTCTCGCCCGCGTCGAGGCGGCCTCCGCCTTCTCGGTCGATCGCGCGGGGGAGACGCTCCGCCTCGACCTGATCGCGGTGAAGGAGACGTCCGGCGACCCGCGGGCGTTCGCCGCGGCCGCGCGCGGCGCGCGGGAGGCCTCGCCGCTTCCGCTCGTCCTCGTCTCGAGAAACATCGACTGCCTCCGGGCGGCGCTCGAGGCGGTGAAGGATTCCCGCCCCCTCCTCTGGGGCGCCGACGCGGATACCGTCGAGAAGGCCGCCGCGCTCGCGAAGGAGTGTGCCGTCCCGCTCGTCGTCGAGAGCGCCGACGGCGCCGACGCGCTCGCCGCGCTCGCCGTCCGGGCCGCCGAGGCGGGCGCGGAGGAGCTCCTCCTCGCCCCCCGCACCGAAAACCCCGCGACCCTCCTTCAAGACTGCACGCTCCTCCGGCGCAGGGCGCTCGCCCGCTCCTGCAACGGCGCCGGATTCCCGCTTGCCGTGTCCGCGGGGGGCTGCGGGCACGAGGCCGCGGCGGTGGCGGCCGCGGCCATCTGCAAGTACGCCTCCGTCCTCGTCCTCGAGTCGCCGGAACAGTGGGAGTTCCTCCCGCTCCTCACCCTGCGGCAGAACATCTACACCGATCCGCAGAGGCCGCTCCAGGTGGACCCGGGCGTCTACAAAATCGGCGACCCCGGCGACGACGCCCCGCTTCTCGTCACCACAAACTTCTCCCTCACCTACTTCATGGTCTCGACCGAGATCGAGGCGTCGGAGATCCCGGCACGCCTCCTCATCACCGAGGCGGAGGGACAGTCGGTGCTGACGGCGTGGGCCGCGGGGAAGTTCAACGCCGACCTGATCGCGAAGGCGGTCGCGGCACAGGGGCTCGACACAAGCGTTCCGCACAAGCGCATCATCATCCCCGGCTATGTGGCGATGATCAGCGGGGACCTCGAGGACAAGCTCCCCGGCTGGAACGTGATGGTCGGGCCGCAGGAGTCCGCCGACATCCCCTCCTACATGAAGGACGTCTGGAAGAGATAATGCGGTCGTCGCATGCGATCTCTTCCGCCGGGACGTCGCGCGCCCCGGCGCGCCCCGGGACGATTAAAGGCATAATCCGTTGCAGGGGTTGGTGTTCCATACAACGTCTACATGAATTACCGGGTTAGGTTTCTTCCTTCCGGGCGAGAGGCGGTCGTGAACGACGGCGCAACCGTCTACGACGCCGCGCTCGCCGCCGGCCTCCCGTTGAGGGCCGACTGCGGAGGGAAAGGCACCTGCGGCGCGTGCGCCGTGAAGATCGAGGCGGGCGCCTGCCTCCCGACGCCCCACCCCTCGATCACGCCCGACAGGGAGAAGAAGGGCTGCCGCCTCGCCTGCCGCGCCGCCGTCACCGGCGACCTCGCGGTCTACATCCCCGAGGAGTCGACCCTCCCGGCGTGCAACGTCGATTTCGAGACGATCGTCCTCACCGAGGACGACGCGAAGCGGCGCGACGCGCTCGCCGGCCTCGTCCCCTCCCCTCTCGTCCGGCGTTTCGCGCTCTCCCTGCCGCACCCCACGCTCGAGGACAACCTCGGCGACATGGAACGCCTCGCCCGGGGCCTGAAGCTCGCGGGATTGCCGGGCGAGCCGACGTGCCCCCTCGACCTCATGCAACAACTCCCCGCCCTCCTCCGCCTTTCCGGCTGGCGCCTTGACGTTTCAGTCGCCGACGCCGCCCAGGGGCCGGAGATCGCCGCCGTCTCCGCGGCGGGCGGCGGCCCCCCCGTCGGGCTTGCCCTCGACCTGGGCACCACCACGGTCGTCGGGGAGCTCGTCGACCTCTGCACCGGCGCGTGCATCCGCCGCGCCGCCGCCTATAACCGCCAGATCTCCTGCGGCACGGACATCATCAGCCGCATCGTCGCCGCGGGGAGCAAGGGGGGGGGCGAACGCCTGCGCGCGCTCGCCCTGGAGACGATCGAAAGGATCGTCGAGCGCCTCCTCGCGCAGGCGGGGCTCGAGCGCGGCGGCGTCACCGCGGCGGCCGTGGCGGGGAACACCACGATGGTCCACCTCCTCCTGGGCCTCGACGCGGAGCGGATACGCCTCGAACCGTACATCCCCGCCGCCAACCGCCTTCCGATTCTGCGCGCCGCGGAGACCGGCCTCCCGATCGCCCCGAGCGCCCCGGTGCTCTTCGCCCCGGGGATCGGGAGCTACGTCGGCGGGGACGTTTTGGCCGGGGTGCTCGCCTGCGGGATGGGGCGCGCCGGCGACCTCACCCTCTTCATCGACGCCGGGACGAACGGGGAGATCGTCCTCGGCAACAGGGAGTGGATGATGGGCTGCGCCTGCTCGACCGGCCCGGCGTTCGAGGGGATCGGCATCGCCTGCGGGATGATGGCCGCCCCCGGCGCGGTGGAGGCGGTGGCGATCGGGTCGCGCGACGGGGCCCCGCAGGTCACGACGATCGCCGGCGCCCCTGCGCGCGGCCTCTGCGGCTCGGGGATGATCGACCTGATGGCGCAGCTCTTCGCCCGCGGGATCCTCGACAGGAAAGGGCTCCTCGTCTCGGAGGCGAAATGCCCCCGCCTCGTGGAGCGGGGAGGCCATGCGGCGTACCTCGTGAGGGAAAAGGGCGAGGACGGCGCGGCGAAGGATATCTATCTGACCGACGTGGATTTGAAGAAGCTCCTCCTCACGAAGGCGGCGATCCAGGCCGCGATCCGCACCCTGCTCGCCGAGGCGGGCCTCGCGGCCGAGGAGATCCGGCGCGTCGTGATCGCGGGGCGGCTCGGCGAGGCGATCGACGCCTCGAACGCGATCGCGATCGGGATGCTCCCGAACCTCCCGCCGGACCGGTTCGAGTACGCGGGGAACGGCTCCCTCTGGGGGGCGAACCTGCTCCTCCTCTCCCGCGAGGCGCGGAGGGAAATCATCCGCCTCGCCGACCGGATCACCTACCTCGACCTGAGCACCAACCCCGGCTACATGAACGAGTTCATCGCCTCCCTCTTCATCCCGCACACCGATGCGACCTGAGGACATTTTGCCCGCACGGCGCGGAACCTTGTGGTATCCTTTCGCAAACGGGGTGACGACGTGAGCCGGGTGTTCGTGACGGGGGGGGCGGGGTTCGTCGGGGGGCCGCTATGCCGGGCGCTGAAGGAGCGCGGGCACGAGCTGCTCCTCTACGACAACCTGTTCAACGGGCGGCGGGAGAACGTCCCCGGCTTCGATCTCGTCCAAGGCGACATCCGGGACGCGGCGCTCCTGAAATCCACGCTCGCCGGCTTCGCGCCCGACGCCGTGATCCACTTGGCCGCCATCCATTTCATCCCGTACTGCAATGCGCACCCGGCGGAGGCGGTGGACGTGAACACGCGCGGGACGGCGTCGCTCCTCGAGGCCGCAAAGGCGGCGCCGCCGGAGCGCGTCATCGCCATCTCCACCGCCGCCGTCTACGCCCCCGCCGATCGCGCCCACCGGGAGGAGGACGCGCCCGGACCGATCGACATCTACGGGTACTCCAAGCTCTTCGCCGAGGGGCTCCTCCAACTCTACCGGCGCGAGACGGGAAGGGCCGCGATCGCCGTGCGCCTCTTCAACGTCTACGGCCTCGCCGACACGAATCCGCACGTCCTGCCCGACATCCTCGACCAGGTCCGCGCGGGGAAGGGCGAGATCGAACTCGGGAACCTCGCCCCGAAGCGCGACTATATCCACGCCGACGACGTCGCGGCGGCCCTCGCCGCGCTCCTCGATTTCGAGGCGAAAGACAACTACCATTGTTTCAACCTCGGCACCGGCAACGAGGTCTCCGTCACCGAGCTCGTGGAGGCGATCGCGCGGCGCCTCGGCAAAAAGATCCGGATACGCTCCGCCCCGTCGCGCCAGAGGAAGGTCGAGCGTCCGCACCTTCTCGCCGACATATCCCGGATCTCCGGCGCGACCGGATGGCGCCCGCGGTACGACCTCGCGCGCGGCATCGAGAAGACGCTCCGCGACGAGGGGCTGCTCGCGGCGGGGCGCTGAATCCCGACGCTCCTTGCGCGGGGAGGGGCGCCTCGATTGAAGGCCGCCGCCCCCTCAGCCCTCCGTTGTGTCCAGGGGGAGAAAGAGATACGCACACCGCCATGCCCGTGCCGCCGCGTGACGAAGAGAAGAAGCTGAAGATCCTGATCGTCGTCTGGGGACTGCGCCACGGCGGCGGGGAGACGCGCGTCTACGCCATGGCGAGGTTCATGGCCGCGCGAGGGCACGACGTCACCGTCTGCTGCCTCCGCCTGAAGGGGGAGCGGGGGGAGCAGCTCGAACGGGAGGGGGTGAAGGTCGTCGACCTCGGGAAGCGTTGGCGCTACGACCCGACCACGCTCCCCCGCCTCTACCGGCTGATGCGGCGGGAGCGGTTCGACGTCGTGGACGGGCAGATGACCTCGGGCTTCCGCTGGGCGACGATCGCCGGGAGGCTCGCCCGCGTCCCCCGCATCGTCGCGACCACGTACAACACCCGATTCTGGAAGAGCCGCGCGCGCCGGATCCTCGACACCCTCTTCCTGCAACTCGCCGACCTGATCGTCACCGACTCGCGCACGCTGATCGACGAGATCGTCACCCTCTCCCCCTCCCTGAAACGAAAGGTCTTCCGCGTGACCTACAACGGCGTGGACCTCGCGACGAACGGCCCCGTGCGCCCGCCGGAGGAGGTGCGGCGCGAACTCGGGATCGCGGAGGGGGAACTCGTCGTCGGGATGGTCGCACGGATCGTGCCGCACAAGGGGCACATGGTCTTCGCCGAGGCGGCGAAGGCGATCGCGGCCGAGTTCCCCTCGACCCGCTTCCTCATCGTGGGACGGCCGGAGGGCGGGTACGAGAAAACCGTCGAGGAGAAGATCCGCGCCTGCGGCCTCGCCTCCCGCGTGCGCCTCTTCCAGTACGACCGGAACATCCTCGATATCATGGGCATCCTCGACCTCTACGTCCTCCCCTCCTATTCCGAGTCCCTCCCGAACGCGGTCGTCGAGGCGATGCTGATGCGCACGCCGGTGATCGCGACGCGCATCACCGGCCTGCCGGAGGCGGTCATCGACGGGGAGACCGGTTTCCTTATCCCCCCGGGGGATATCGGCGCGCTCCGCGACAGGATGCGTCTCCTCCTCTCCGACCGGTCCCTCAGAAAGCGGATGGGGGAGGCGGGCAAACGGTTCGCGCAGGAGCGGTTCTCGCCGTCCGCACTCGGCGACGGAACCCTCTCCGTCTATCGGGGGCAAGCTTCTCCGCCTCCCCTCTCGCTGACCTGACCGGCGCCCCGCCGGGAAACGGGAGGATGACGGCGTCTCCGGCCTTTTCCCTGTCCAGCCCCCCCGCCGCGTTTCCGCCGCACACGGTTCGGAGGAGGATGCACGGCCACGGGGGGCCCGCCGAGGGATCAGATGCCGTGTTCCGGCGAATCGCGCCGCGGCTAGGCGCCGAACGACGCGAGGACGGCGGGGATCTGCGCGGGGACGACGATCTTCTTCTCGATGAGGGAGAGGAGGTTCGCCTTGTCGATCCGCACCCGCAGGCCGAACTCGGAGAGGGGGATGTCCGCGCAGGCGTCGTCCCCGACGACCACGATCTCCGCGGCGGCGATCCCCTTCTCGCGCGCGAGCGACGCGAAGAGGGCGCGCCGCCCCCCCTCGTCCCGGACCAGCGCCTCGACCCGGCCGGTGAGTTTCCCCTTCTCGGTGAGCGCCCGGTCGCAGAAGATCCGGTCGATGCACTGGTGGCCGCGGAGCGGATCGAGGAACAGGTCGATCCCGTGCGAGAGGAGCACCACGACCCAGCCCATCGCCTTGAGGGCGTGGAGGAGATCGTCCCCCTCGGAGGTGAAGCGGAGGCCGGCCGTGATCCGCGCGACCGTCTCGACCTTGAGCCCCTCGAGCCCCGCCGACGCCCCCTCCCCCGCCGCGGCGAGGAGCTCGCCGCGCAGCGACTCATCCAGGAGGTTGCGCCCCGGGGCGAGGACGAGGAGCCGGGGGCGGATCCGGTAGACGTCGTCGCGCTGGAAGAAGCAGCGTATGCCGGTCTTCCGCATCTCGGCCGCGACGCTCCGCTCGATCAGCGGGCCCGAGCACGGCGAGGAGCCCCAGTCGAGCGCCATCTCCATCGCGAAGAGCTCGCCGCGCGAGAACATCCTCGCCCCCTCGATGTTCACCCCGTTGTTGGCGAGGACGAACGTCGCGGTGGAGATGATGCCGGGCTGGTCCCGACCCAGCAGGACGAGCCGCATCACGCGCCGCGGCTTGGGCCGCGGGAGAAGGCGCTGCCGCTCCGCAGCGATCTGGAGACCCGACTGGTGGGCGACCGCCTGCATCTTCGCGATGAACTGGAGGCCGGTGATCTTGGCCTCGGTGAGGTCCACGGTGAAGAAGATCGAGAAGAGCCCGTGGAAGACATTCTCCTCGAGGTCGAGGATGTTGGCGCGCATGTCGGAGACGATCGAGGTGACGAGGGAGACGAGACCCGTGACGTCGCGCCCCATCCCGCTCACTACGTAGATCTCGCGCTCGGCGTCCATCCGCGGCGCCCCCCCTACTGGAACGCCATTCTAGCAGCCGCCGGCGCCGCGCGTCAAAAGCAAATGCCGCCGGGCGAAAATCCGTCCGGGGCGCGGACCGGCGTGCTATCATATCCGCGCGGAGCCCGCAGAAAATGCGAATCGGGATCGACCTCCAGACCGTCATCGTCCAACCCACCGGGGTGGGCCGGTACGTCTCCTCTCTCGTCCGCGCGCTCGCCGGCCTCCCGGGGGAGGAGCGGTACCGGCTCTTCTACTTCGACTTCAAGCGCCGCGGCTCCGCCCTCGGCGTCGGCGACCCCCGCTTCGAGGAGCGCCCGATCCGGTGCGTCCCGGGGAGGGTCTACCACGCCCTCGCAGACGCCCTCGGCGCCCCGGATATCTCCCTCCTGGCGGGCCGCTGCGACCTGTACCATTTCCCGAACTTCATCATCCCGCCGTGCCGGCGCGGGAAGACGGTCGTCACCGTCCACGACCTCTCCTTCGTCCGCTTCCCCCGGTACGCCGAGGAGGGGAACCTGCGACGGCTCCGGAGGCGCTTCGCCGAAACCCTCCGGCGGGCGGACGCCGTCATCACCGTCTCCGACTTCTCGCGGCGGGAGCTCGCCGAGCTCTGCGGGGTGCCCCCGGAGAAGGTGACGGTGACGCGTAACGGCGTGAGCATCCGCCCCCCTTCCCTCCCCGCGCGGCCCGCCCCGTCCCCCTACTTCCTCTTCGTCGGCACCGTCGAACCGCGGAAGAATCTCGAAACGCTCCTCGACGCCTGGCGCATCCTGAAGAAGCGGGAGGGGGCGCGCTGGACGCACCGCCTCCTCGTCGTCGGCCGGCACGGCTGGCGCTGCACGCCGGCGGAGGAGCAGGCGCGCGCGCGGGGCGTGGAGGACGGCGTCAGCGTGCTCGACTACGTCCGGGACGACGAGCTCCCCGGCCTCTACGGCTCCGCCGAGGCCCTCGTCTTCCCGTCGCGCTACGAGGGATTCGGCCTCCCCCCGCTCGAGGCGATGGCCTGCGGAACCCCGGTGATCGCCTCGACCGCGCCCGCAATCCCGGAGGTGGTCGGCGACGCCGCGCTCCTCTGCGATCCCGACGACGCCGCCGGGTTCGCGGAGGCGATGCGCCGGGTCCGCGACGACCCGGCTTTGCGCGCGGACCTCGCGAGACGGGGGCGCGCCCGTGCGGCGCAGTTCACCTGGGAACAAACCGCCGCGGAGACGCTCGCCCTGTACCGGCGGCTCCTGAGCTGAAGGCGGATGCGGCGTGAAGGATCTCAACGGCTGCCACGGCATGAAGATCTGCATCGACGCGCGCTGGATCGGGGCGAAGATCGCCGGGATCGGGCGCTATACCGTCTACCTGCTCCGGTACCTCGCCGAACTCGACGGGGAGAACCGCTACCTCGCCCTCTTCCACGACCCCGCGGTCCGCGACGCGGTCTGCGCCGAGCTCGGCCTCTCCGGGCGCGAGCGCTGGGAGGTGCGCACCGTCCCGTACGGCGTCTTCTCCCCCCGCGGCCAGCTTCTCCTCCCCCGCCTCCTCCGGCGCGAGGGGGTCGACCTGTTCCACTCCACGAACTTCATGGCGCCGCTTCTCCGCTTCGGCGGGAAACTCGTCCTCACTGTCCACGACATCATCCCGCTCAAACACCCGGAGTTCGCGCCGCGGTCGAAGAAGTCGCGCGCCTACCCGATCTACCGGTGGCTGATGCGCCGGCTCGTCGCCCGGGCGGACCTGATCAGCGCCGACTCCGAATACTCGCGCCGGGACATCGTCGAATTCCTCGGCGCGCCGCCGGGGAAGGTCCGCACCATATACCTCGGCGTGGACCCGAAGTACCGCCCCCTCCCGCCGACCGTCCGCGATGAGGTGCGCAGGAAATTCGGCGTGCGCGAACGCCTCGCACTCTTCGCCGGCCGAGCCGACCCGTACAAGAACCTGATCACGCTCGTCAAGGCCGCCGAGCTCCTCAACCGGAAAGGCGGGCCCCGGTGTACGGTGGTCGTCGCGGGCGCGGAGGATCCGCGCTACCCGGAGGTGGGGGATTACGTGCGCAGCGCCGGGATGGAGAAGGACGTGATCTTCGCGGGAAGCCAGGACGAGGAGGCCCTCATCGGACTCTACAACGCCGCCGACGTCCTCGTCCTCCCGTCCCTCTACGAGGGGTTCGGCCTCCCGCCGCTCGAGGCGATGGCGTGCGGGACGCCCGTGATCTGCTCCGACCGCACCTCCCTCCCCGAGGTCGTCGGCGACGCCGGGATCCTCCTCGACCCGCTGGACACGCGGGCCCTCGCCTCCGCGATGGAGCGCGTCTTCACAGACGCCGCCCTGCGCGACCGGATGTCGCGGGCGGGCCTGGAGCGCGCCAAACTCTTCCCGTGGCGCAGGACCGCCGAGGAGACGCTCGCGGCGTATCGGGAACTGCTCCGCTCCTGACGCCACCCAAACGGCGAACGGACGCGGGCCGCACGTGATTTCTCAACGGACCTGCAAAAATCGATGGCCTCAATCCGCACCCCAATCACACGGATTGAAAAAGCCAGGGGCAGACCTCGACTATTGACGTAACGGCCCCAAGCAATACGAGGATCCCTATGCAGCCGATAAGCATGCGTAGAAACGTTGCGCCCGTGAGGCCAACATCCTCGATAGTGCGCTTCCACAAACAGGCATCGCCAACAGGGCTCGCCACATGACCGCCCATAAACTCGCGGATGGCACGGTCCACACGCTGCCCGCCGATTTTAGAAAAGCCATCGAGCGCGATGGCGCCGCGAAGAGCCTCTGGGCCGGCATAACCCCGCTGGCCCGCAACGAGTGGATCTGCTGGGTCACGTCGGCCAAGCAGGAGGCCACCAGGAAGCGCCGCATCGAGGTCGGCATCGACAAGATGCGGGGAGGCATTCGCAGGCCGTGCTGCTGGCCGGGGTGCCCACACCGCTGATGCCCGCCCGTCGCGCCTTCCGTTCGCGCGGAGCGCCGACGAACCAAACCCCCAACAAGGCGCGGTGTGCCACTCAGCACGGACGTTGGATAGAGTGTAATAGAAGAATGCGTTGAATGGGCCACAACGTTGCGGCGTGCTGAATCGCCATAAAGCCCCGAATAAATGACCGGTAAAATGCGATCAAATGCCTGTTGACAGCAGTGTCATCATTGTATACATTGTATGACATGAGAGGCCTGCGATGAGCACCATGATATCCATCCGGCTGCCGGAAGATCTGGCCAGGGCGCTCGCCCACATCGCCGAAGAGACCGAGCGGCCCCGTTCCTTCCACGTGCAGAAGGCGTTGGAGGGGTACATCGAGGATTTCGCGGATGTGCAGATCGCCCTCGACCGCCTGCGCGACCACAAGGACCCCGTGATTTCCAGTCGGGATTTCAGGAAGTCCCTTGGCCTATAAGATCCGGTACAAGCAGAGCGTCGGGAAGGACCTGTCACGCCTCGACGCGCGTGAAGCCCGACGCGTCCTCGACAAGATCGAGAAAGAGCTTTCCGCACGCCCCGACCGCTGCCCCACCCTCAAGGGAGACTTCGAGGGGCTCCGGAAGACGCGCATGGGGGATTACCGGGTCGTCTATGCCGTGCTGGGAGACGATGTCCTGATTCTGCGGATCGGGCATAGAAGGGAAGTCTACCGATAGAAGCACCCCCTATGCCGCAAGGGGATCGGGCTGTCCGGAATCCGTATTGACATCACACAATTTATTGTGTGACACTATGTGTGGAGGTGGAGCATGGCCACGAACCTTCAGCTCGACGACCGGCTCATCAGGGAGGCGGTCAGGATGGGGAATCACCGCACCAAGAAAGCGGCGGTGACCCAGGCGCTGAATGACTACATCCGCCACCTGCGCCAGGAGAAGATCCTCGATCTCTTTGGAACGGTGGAGTTCGATCCCGGGTACGACTACAAGCGCCAGCGGGCGAAAAGATGAGGGTTTTGATCGACACCGGCGTCTGGTCCCTGGCGTTCCGGCGGGCGCCGCGCGCCGAGAATCCGGAGACCCTCGAGTTGCGCCGGCTGATCGCGGCCCACGTCGCCGATATCATCGGTCCGATACGGCAGGAGCTGCTGTCGGGGGCCAGGGACCATGCCCAGTTCGCCCGGCTGGAGTCGGCGCTGGCCGCCTTCCCCGATCTGCCCCTGCTGACGGAGGATTACGTGACGGCCGCGAAGTTCTTCAACCTCTGCCGTTCCAGGGGAATCCAGGGGTCCAACACGGATTTCCTCATCTGCGCCGTGGCCGCGAGAAACGGTCTGGCCATCTTCACGACGGACAGGGACTTCCGGCTCTTTTCCCGATGCCTGCCCGTGGTGCTGTACGAGGCGCAAAAACACGCCGGATCATCAACCGCACGGGATCGTCGTTCCGCGTCGAAAGTGGAGGCGTGACGTTCCGCGCAACGCGCGGGACGGGGACTATATTGCAGCCCCCACCCTGCCCCTCCCTCTCCAGGGGAAAGGGAACCTGATGGGAATGCCCCCGCAAGGGGGGAGAGACAAAGTGGGGACTTCCCCTCGGGGGGGAGCTGAAGGATGAGCGTACGGGGGAGAGTCTATGGGAAATACACCAACGACTCTGCGAAACATCGCGGAAGAGCTTTTCACGCCTGGATACTTCGCACGTGCATGCGAGCGTGCACGTCATCAACAGAGCCCTTGGAATCTTCTCTTCCTTGCGTTCGGATTTGCCGGGATTGGCGGGATTTCGTACCTCCTTTTTCAGGTCATGTGGCGCGTCCACGTGGCGTTCTACCCGGAGCATGCGGGCAGGTTCAGCGAGTTCTGGAATACGGGCATCAGTTTTCGGCCCTTTGTGTCCAGCTTCCTTCTGATGATACCGCTGATATTTGCCTCCATTCCACTCGGTTTCATGTTCGCATGCTTTAGCATGTGGTGCATTGGGCCGGCGCGAAGAGCTATGGAACGAGAGGCTGAAGGCGTGAAGTGGGCTTCATTTCATGAATCCATGCGCGTTTTGTGGTTGATTGCTCTTATCGTAGTCCCAGTATGCTTGCTGCTGAGTTTTATAGGAGCGACCACATTGAGGAGTTTGAAATAATGGTGCACAATCCGATGGAGTGTACCCGAATAAGCGCGGGGATGCGGAGCGGGTCCGCCAGGCGCCGGGGTTGTCTCAGAAGATCCGTCGCATGAACGTCGCCCTTGTCCACGACTGGCTGAACGGGATGCGCGGCGGGGAGAAGATACTCGAGGTGCTCTGCGAGCTCTTCCCCGACGCCGTCGTGCACACCCTCCTGCTCGACCGGTCCCGCCTCTCTCCGGCGATCGCGCGGATGGAGATCCGGACCTCCCTCCTCCAGCGCCTCCCGCTCCGCCGCACGCACTACCGCTACTACCTCCCCCTCTTCCCGAAGCTCGTCGAACGGTTCGACCTTCGCGGCTTCGACCTGGTCATCTCCACGAGCCACTGCGTCGCCAAGGGAGCCCGGGCCCCGCGCGGGGTCCCCTCCCTCTGCTACTGCCTGACCCCGATGCGCTACGTCTGGTACTTCGGCGAGGAGTATTTCGGCCGCTGGGGCGCGAAGCGGGCGCTCCTGAAGCCCGCCTTCGCCGCCCTCAAGCGCTGGGACGTCTCATCCGCCGCGCGGGTGGACAGATGGCTCGCCATCTCCGAGACGGTTGCCGCCCGCGTGCAGAAGGTCTATCATAGGGACGCGGAGGTGTTGTACCCGCCCGTGGACGCGGGTTTCTTCACGCCCGGGGAGGCGGCGGGCGGCTACCATCTCGCGGTCTCCGCCCTGGTCCCCTACAAGCGGCTCGACGTCGCGGTCCGCGCATTCAACGAGCTTTGCCTGCCGCTGAAGATCGTCGGCGAGGGGCCCGAGCGCAAGCGCCTCGAGGCGATCGCGGGGCCTCGGATCGAGTTCCTCGGCTGGCGCACGAACGAGGAGATCAGGGACCTGTACCGCGGCTGCAGGGCGTTCATCTTCCCCGGCGAGGAGGATTTCGGCATCACCCCGCTCGAGGCGCAGGCGTGCGGGCGCCCGGTGCTCGCCCTCGGGCGGGGGGGCGCGCTGGAGACGGTCCGGGACGGGGAGACGGGGCTCTTCTTCGACGCGCAGGAGCCCGCGGCGCTCGTCGAAGCGGTGCGGCGGGCGGAGCGGATGCGTTTCGACCCCGCCGTTGCCCGCATGCACGCGGAGCGTTTCGACCGCCCGATCTTCAAGGAACGGCTGGCGCGCTGGATCCTGAAGGCCTCGGAGGAGTGCCGGGAGGAGACGTAGCCGCGGGGACACGGCGCAGGGAGAGGTGGGGGCATGTCGAACCGGAGCAGGACGACCGAGGCGGCGACCGCGGTCAGGGTGGCGATCGACATCCTGTGCCTCAACGCCGCCTTCTGCGCCTCCTACTGGACACGCTTCCACTCTCCGTTCACGGCGCTCGTCCCCGTCCTGAAAGGCGTCCCCCCGTTCCGCTCCTACCTCGCGGCGTTTCCCGTCGCGACGCTCGCCTTCGTCTATCTCTACAAGCTCCTCGGCTCCTACGCGCGGCGCTGGCGCTACGACGCCGCGAACGAGTTTTTCGTCGTGACCCGGGGGACGACCGCCGGGATGATCGCCCTCATGGCGCTCACCTTCCTCCTCCCCTCCACGCACAGCGAGGCGGGGCTGAAATACTCGCGCATCACATTCCTGCTCCTCTTCCCGCTCGTCGAATCCTTCGTCTGGGCGGGACGGCTCGCCTCCAACGCCGTGGAGAAGCGGCTCTACCGCCGCTCCGCGGGGAAGCGGAAGCTCCTCCTCGTGGGCACCGGCGAAACCGCCGCGCGGCTCGCGCGGCACGTGCGGCGCAATCCGACCCTCGAGTGCGAGATCGTGGGCTTCGTCCGCTGCCCCGGCGAGAAGAGCTCCTCGTCGAGGATCGTCGCGCCGATCGCCGGGGAGCTCGACGCCCTCCCCGCGCTGCTCGAGCGGGGGGGCGTCGACGAACTCATCCTGACGAACCCGAAGCTCGACCACGCCCGGGTCCTCTCCATCGTCGCGCTTTGCGAGAAGAACCTCGTGGAGTTCAAGCACGTCCCCGACATGTTCGAGATACTGACGCGCAAGGTGGAGGTCGTGAGCTTCGACGGCGTCCCGCTCGTCGGCATCCGCCACATCCCGCTCCACTCCCCGTGGAACCGGTTCCTCAAGCGCTCCTTCGATGTCGCCGGGTCCGCCCTGGGCCTCGTCGTCGCCGCGCCGGTCATCGCCCTCTGCGCCCTCGCCGTCAAGCTGGATTCGCGAGGGAAGGCGTTCTTCTCGCAGGAGCGCTGCGGCGAGGACGGGGTTTGCTTCCGGCTCCACAAGCTCCGCACGATGGTGGAGGACGCGGAGCGGCACACCGGCCCTGTCTGGGCGCGCGCGGAGGACCCGCGCTGCACGCGCGTGGGGGCGTTCCTGCGGCGCCGGAACCTCGACGAGCTCCCCCAGCTCTGGAACGTGCTGAAGGGGGAGATGAGTCTGGTCGGCCCGCGGCCCGAGCGCCCGCACTTCGTGAACCGTTTCCGGGAGGAGAACCCGCGCTACATGGCTCGGCATTCGGTGAAATCCGGCATCACCGGGTGGGCGCAGGTGAACGGGCTCCGCGGCAACACCTCCGTCCGGGCCCGTCTCCGCTACGACATGTACTACCTCGAGAACTGGTCGCTCCTCTTCGACCTCAAGGTCCTCATCCTCACCCTCTTCGCCCGCCGCAACGCCTACTGACGCGGGCTGGGGCGGGAACCCCACATGCGATGAAGGGGCTGACTCGAATCGCCGCGCCGGAGGGATGCCAGTGAGTGTGAGGCCTCGCGCATGGGCGGTGGCGTTTTTTCTTTGCGGCGCCCTTATGCGCCTCGCCCTCTGCTGGTCGAATCCTCCCACCAATGCGTTCGATGATCATTATGAGCCGATCCTCATGATCATGCGCACCGGCGTCATTCCGGCCAAGGACGCCTGCTGGGAATGTTACCATCCGCCGGTTTTCTATTGGCTGTCCGCGATGATCGGGAATTTCGCCGTCCGCATGGGGGTGCATCCCCGGCACCTCCTGAAGCTCCTGCAGTTCATCCCCTGCGTGTACGGCATCCTGAACATGGGGATGATCTACCTGATCCTGCGCAAGGTGCCCCTCTCCGATTTCCCGCGGCTTGCCGCGTTCGGCACGGTCTGTTTCCTGCCCCGCCACATCTACATGTCGGCGATGCATTCGAACGACACCATCTCCTACCTGTGCGTGTCTCTCTGCATCTACCTGCTGTTGATCGCCATCGAACGCACCCTGTCTCCCGCATCGCTCGTGGCGGTCACCGTGGCGCTCACCATCGCCCTTTTCACCAAATATACGGCCTACGCGATGCTCCCGGTCACCCTGATCGCATTCGCCGCCCTCTTCATCGGTCCGAGACCCTCCTCCCGGGCGCGGGTCCTCGGCTCCTGCATCCTGGTGTTCCTTCTCCCCCTCGCGGCCCTGGGCGTCTCTCTGGCAGCGAACGCGCGGCACTACGGAAGGCCGATGCCCATCAACCTCGATCTTCGGGGCGTCAGGCTCGCCCAGCCGCGCGACGCCAACCGTTTTGACTTTGTCAGCTTCACGCCATGGGACAGCATCGCCACGCCGATGCTGGTTCCGGGCAAGATGCATTCCTTCTGGACGATGCTGTACCGTGGGATGTGGTACGACACCGAACCGAAATTTCTCTATTTCCTGGATTCCAATGCGGGCTGGTGGAACCACTACTACGCCTGGCTCAGGGGCGAGAAGGATTTCCCCGGAGACAATCCCTCGATGTCGAGCCTGACACGCTGCATGGGGGGGAGCCTGATCATCCTCGGCCTCCTCCCTCTTCTGCTGCTTGGCGGCGGTGCGTGGATCTATTGCCGGGGAGGATGGAGAAGGTGGAGCAGCGCGCCGGAGGTGGACGCGGCGAAGATGAGCGTCTTCCCCGCGCTCCTGCTGATCACTGCATCCGGCATCATCGCGCTCGCGTGGAGATATCCGTACTACAGCGCAGTGAAGGCATCCTACGTCCTCGCCGCGGCGCCTGCATACGCTGTCTTCCTCGGTTTAGGCCTGATGCCGTGTGAGATCCACGAGGAAGCGAAAAGGATCATCGCCAGGATATTCGCCATCACGTGGGGGCTTTCGGCGCTGCACATCCTGCACATCATCCTGTCTATCTCATGACGATGCCGCGCCGCGCGGCGACCGGGTGGCCGTGCCCTCAGGAGGGGGGGGGTACGGAGGGCCCATCCCGGGCCCGGACTCCGAAGCACCGGATTCCCGATCCGCCATCCCACGCGGGGGACGACCGTGCGGTGGCGCCGGTCGGGGAGCGGCATCCTGCAACCCCTCCGCCGCCTCGATGCCGCGCCCCTCGGCGGCAAGGAGATGCGCCAGCGCGGCCCGGAGGTACAACGCATCGTCGATCTCGAGCGCGCGCCGGAGGTCCCGCTCGGCCTCGCGTGCCCTCCCCATACGCATCAGGGCGACCGCCCGTATGTGCAGCGCCGCCCCCCGCGCCTCCTCGCAGGTGGGCGTCAGCCGCAACGCCGCCGTCGCCGCCTCGACCGCCAGCCCGCTCCGCCCCTCGTCGTTGCACGCCTTCCCGTAGTTCACCTGGGCGATGAAGCTCCGCGGCTCCTTCTGTGCGCTGTCGCGCCAGAGCGTGAACTCGCTCTTCCAGTCCCCGACGCGGCGCGCCGAGAGGAGGCCGAGGCACACGACCGCGGCGGAGGCGGCGAGCCGCGCGCGCCCGCCGCCCGGGCGCTGCGCGAGCAGCCACGCGATGAGAAACGAGAGCCCCATCGCCGGCAGGTAGAGGAACCGCTCGTTCGCCACCGCCTTGATCGGCAGGATATTCAGCACCGGCAGGAGGGCGATCGGGATCCAGGAGAGGCCCAGGGCGTACGGGGAACGTCGCCGAAGGGCGCGCAGGAGGAGGACGAGATACAGCGCCCCCGCCGCGGCGGAGAGGATGAACCAGCCGGCCCCCTTTCCGAACGGCGGATAGAAGACGTAGTCGAGCCGGAGCCCGAACGGCAGCACGAGGAGCCGGAGGTAGGTCGCGAACCCGATCAGCTGGAACGCCAGATGCTCCCCGACGCCCCCGCCCCACCCGCCGCGCTGCGTCATCCTCCCCACGAGGAGAAGGCGCAGGATGAGGTAGCACCCCGCGACCTTGAAAAACGCCGCGTACCCGCGCCCGCCTGTCCGCCGCCGCCCGGGGATGGCGAGGGTCGCGTCGCAGGCGACCAGGATGAGCGGGAGGACGATCGCCTGCTCCTTGGCAAGAAGGGCGAGGGCGAACGCGGCGAGCGCAGCCGCGCGCCACCACCCCCTCCCCATTGCCTCCTTCTCTCCCCGGGTGCGGCAGAGCAGGGCGGCGAGGAAGAAGAGCCCGCAGAGGATATTCGAGCGCCCCACGATCCAGGTCACCGACTCGACGTTCACCGGGTGGACCGCCCAGGCGGCGGCGGCGAGGAACGCCGCCCACGGGAACGCATCGGCGGGGGCGGCGATGCCGGCGTTCTCCGGGGAGGCGGTGGAAAGCATCGCCCGCACCAGGAAAAGGAGCAGCATCGCGTTGACGGCGTGGAGCAGGAGGTTGACGAGCCGGAAGCCGTGCGGCCCCGGGCCGAAGACGGCGAAGGTGAGGGCGTGGCTCAGCGTCGCGAGGGGGCGGTAGATCTCAGTGGCGGGCGTCGGGGTGACCGCCACGGTCGAGGGGTCGAGGAAGAAGCGCAGCGGGCGGGCGAGGGTGCGGATGTGCGGATTGTCGGCGACGTGTGTCACATCGTCATAGACGAACGGGTACGGGAGCGCGCGCAGACCGCAGACCGCCACCGCCGCGGCGAGCGCTGCGCAGGCGGCGACCGAGCCCCTTTTCATCGGAGACAGTATAGCACCCCGACCGGACCGCGCCACCCTCGCGCGGAAACGGGGATAATGGTCATATATTAAATTATTCAATATATTTACTGTTTGACATTTGATCAATATCCGTGTACCCTGGGACGTCACGCTTGGAGCGTCACGATGGAGAGCCCACGATGACGGACCGCAAGGATTTCCTGAAGCTGCTGCGCCAGGTGCACCTGCGCTTCACGAAGTTCTACTCGAAGAAGATCGCCTGCCTTCGGGTGACATCGCCGCAGTACATGACGCTGATGATCCTCATCGAGGAGGGGGCCCAGAAGATGCACGACCTCGCCGACTTCCTCCAGGTTTCGACGCCGGCGGTCACGAATCTCGTGGACAAGCTCGAGGCGGCGGGCTACGCGCGGCGCTCCCCTCACCCCGCCGACCGGCGCGTCTTCGTGATCGCGCTCACCCCCGAGGGGACGCGCGTCGTCTCCGCCCTCCGCGAGGAGGGGCTCGCCCTACTCAGGGAGGCGCTCGGCACGATGCCCGAGCAGGACCAGGAGGCGGTGCTCCGCTTCTACCGGAACCTCCTGGCGCGCCTCGACGCCGCGCTCAGCCGCAACGGGGGGAACCGCCGATGAGCCGGACGGCCCGCCGGGCGCTCCTCGCGGCGCTCCTCGCGGCCTCCGCCGTCTCCGCGGCGGAGAACGGGGACGACGGCCCGCCTCCGTCGGTGACGCGCGAGGCGTTCCTCAAATCCGCCGCCCAGCGGACGGTTCTCCGCATCGGGCTGGTGGATGTCGTGGCCTACGCCCTGCAGAAGAACTCCGAGATCAGGATCGCGCGCATCGAGCCGAAGCTGAAGGCCGACGACGTCCGGATCGCGCAGTCCGCCTTCGAGCCGGCGTTCACCGCCGACTACCTGCTCCGCGACGTCACCGAGGAGAGCGCGAGCGTCTTCTTCCCCGGCAACCAGAGGAGCCGCTCGATGGGGTTCGACGCCGGGATCCTCGGGAAACTGGTCACCGGGACGACCTACCGTTTCGATTTTTTGAACGACCGGGAGCGAACCAACTCCGACATCACCGCGCTCAATCCCTCCTACACCAGCGAACCGCTCATCACCCTCACCCAGCCGCTGCTGCGGGGGTTCGGCGTCGCCGTGAACCGCGCGGAGATCATCATCGCCCGCAACAACGAACGCCAGTCGATCGAAACGTTCAGGGCGGCGGCGATAGACGCCGTCAGCGATGCGAAGAACGCCTACTACGCCTACGCCTACGCGATCGAGGCGCGGCAGATCGCCAGGGACTTCCTCGCGAGCGCGAGGGAACTCGTCGAGATCAACCGCGCCCGCTACGCGAAGGGGATCGCCAGCTCCGTGGATCTCCTCGAGGCCGAGGCGGCCGAGGCGGAACGCGAAAAGCTCCTCCTCGACGCCGAGTACGGCCTCAAGACCGCGGAGGACAAGCTGAAGTTCGTCACCAACCTCGTCGACGACCCCGAGACGTGGAACGCGGAGATCGAGCTCATCGAGAAGCCCGACTTCTCCGTCCGGTCCGTCGATCTGGTCCAGTCGATCCTGGACGCCTTCGAGCACAGGCCCGATTACCGCGCCAGGAAGATCGAGGTCAAGAACAAGGATATCCGCATCGTGACGGCGAAGAACGCCCTCCTCCCCACGCTCGACGTCGTCGGGAGCTTCGGCCTGAACGGCCTCGGGGACCAGTACGGCCGCGCCGTCGAGAGCATCCACTGGCGCTACAAGGACTGGGGCGTCGGCGGATCGCTGCGCGTGCCGTGGGGGAAGGGCGACCGGGCCCGCTATGACCAGTCGAAGCTCGAGAAGGCGCAGCTGCTCCTCGAACTCGAGCGGATGGAGCAGCGGATCATCCTCGATGTGCGGGACAAGGTGCGGGAGGTCGACCTCCAGTACCGGCAGAAGCAGGCCTCGCAGGTGGCCCGGGACAAGGAGGAGGAGAACTACACCGCGCAGAAGGATCGCCTCGCGGCCGGGCAGGTCAGCACGCACGACATGCTCGACTACCAGTATCGGTACTCGAAGGCGGAACTCGATCTCAAACAGTCGATCGTCAACTACAACAGCGCGCTCGTGAACCTCGACAGGGAAGTCGGCCTCACGCTGGCGAGGAGCGACGTGACGCTGGAGGAGTGATATGCCTACGTTCGCAACACCGTCCACGATCCATGCCCGCGGAACCCGCCGGCCGTCGATCGTGCGCCATGCCCTGTGGACCGTCGTCGCCGTCCTCGCCGTTTCGGGATGCGGGAGCAGGGAGACGGAGGAGAAGGAGCGCATCCCGATCAGGGCGGTGCACGCGGCCGCCGAGACGATCTCGCGGACCCTCGATTACGCCAGCACCATCGAGGCGTGGGACAAGGCCGAGGTCTTCCCGAAGGTGAACGGCAAGATCATCGAGAAACTCAAGGAGGACGGGGAACCGATCGACAAGGGTGAGGTCATCGCCTATATCGACCGCGACGAGGTCGGGTTCAAGTTCGAGAAGGCGCCCGTCGAGAGCCCCCTCGCCGGCCTCGTCGGGCGCATCTACGTGGACAAGGGGACGAACGTCACCGCCCAGACCGCCGTGGCCCTCGTGGTGGCCATCGACCAGGTCAAGGTGCGCCTCGATGTGCCGGAGCGGTACCTCCCCCAGGTCTCGATAGGACAGACGGCCCGCGTGCGCGTGGATGCGTACCCGGGGACGGTCTTTGACGGCACGGTGACCCGGATCAGCCCGGTCGTCGAGATCGAGACGCGCACCGCCCCCGTCGAGATCTCGATCGACAACGCGGACCACCGACTCAAGCCCGGGATGTTCGCGGGCGTCCAGCTCGTCCTCGAACAGAGGGAGAACGTCCTCACCGTGCTGCAGGAGGCGGTGATCGGCCGGGAGCCCGACACCTACGTCTTCGTCGTCAACGACGGCGTCGCCCGGGTGCGCAACGTCGCGCTCGGCCTGCGCGAGAACTACCGGGTCGAGGTGCGCGAAGGTTTGAAGGCGGGGGACATGGTCGCGGTGATGGGGCAGGAGCGTCTCCGCGACGGAGCGGCGGTGAGCGTGGAGATCGACGGCGAACAGCCGCAGGCCACGCCGACCGCCTCGACGGGGCGCGATCCACAGCCGACGGCCGTGGACTGATCGGCACGGGGTGAGGAGATGAGCCTTCCGGAGTTCGGCGTACGCAAGCCGGTCACCAACCTGATGATCTTCTCGGGGATCATCGTGATCGCCCTCTACTCCCTCGGGCACCTCGGCGTCGACCTGATGCCCGAGATCGAGCCCCCGGCGATCACCGTCATCTCGACCTACTCCGGCGCCAACCCCGAGGACATCGAGTCCAAGGTGACCGAGCCGCTCGAGAACCAGCTCGCGACCACGCCGGGGATCGACAAGATCACCGCCCGCTGCCTCGAAGGGATCTCCCTCATCACCCTGAAGTTCAACTGGGGGACTAACCTCGACGAGGCCTCCAACGACATCCGCGACCGGATCGACCGCGCCAAGAAGTTCCTCCCCGACATCCCCGACGAGATGGACGAGCCGTCCATCTTCAAGTTCAACACCGCGATGATCCCCATCCTCTTCGTCGGCTTCAGCGCCGACCGCTCCTATCCCGACCTGTACGACCTGATCGACAAGCGCATCGTGGACGACCTGAAGCAGATCCCCGGCGTCGGCACGCTCACCCTCCAGGGGGGGCTCCAGCGGCAGATCAACATCTGGATCGACAGGCGGCGCCTCGAGGCGTACGGTTTCTCCATCCTCGACATCGAGGAACTGCTGGGGAAGGAGAACTTCACGCAGCCGGCCGGCAGCATCAAGTACGGCCTCACCGACTACCTCGTCCGGGTGCCGGGCGAGTTCGTGACGCCCGAGGAGATCGACACCGTCATCCTCGGGCAGCGCAAGGGGAACCTGATCTACCTGAAGGACGTCGCGCGCGTCGAGGACGGCTTCAAGGAGGTCACGAGCGACGTGCAGGTCAACCGCAACCCCGGCCTGATGATGATCATCCAGAAGCAGATCGGGTCGAACAGCGTCCAGGTCGCCGAGCGGGTGAAGAAGCGCCTCGCGGACCTGACCCGGGATCTCCCCGCCGATGTGAAGACGACCGTCATCGCCGACACCTCCGAGGACATCATCGACTCCCTGAACTCCCTCAAGACGACCGTCTGGCAGGGCGGGTTCTTCGTCATCATCGTCGTCTGGTTCTTCCTGCGCCGCCTCGTCCCCAGTCTCATCATCGCTCTCACCATCCCCTTCTCGCTCCTGATCGCCTTCATCTACCTCTTCCTCACGGGCCGCACCATCAACATCGTCAGCCTCTCCTCGCTCACCATCGGCATCGGGATGGTGGTGGACAACGCCATCGTCATCGTGGACAACGTCTACCGGCACATGGAGCGCGGGAGGCGCCCCCAGGAGGCGGCGATCTTCGGGACGAGCGAGATGTTCCTCTCCGTGGCCGCCTCCACCGCCACGACCGTGGTCGTCTTCCTCCCGATGCTCTTCATCTCCGGCCTCGTGGGGATCTGGTTCGGAGAGCTGGCCATCACCATAACCGTGACGCTCGTCGCCTCGCTCTTCACGGCCTCGACGTTCAGCCCGATGCTCTGCTCGAAGCTGATGAAGGTCGACCGGCGGTCCGCGGTCCACGACGTATCGCCCGACAAGCGCGTCCCGGGAGACGGAGCGTCGGCCATCGGCCGGTGGAGAGACCTCCTGGGCCGGTTCTACGAAATGTCGGAGCGGTGGTTCGTCTCGTGGGAGACCCGTTACGCGCAGGCCCTCGCCTGGTGCCTCGCCCGGCGCAGGGTCGCGCTCGGCGGCTTCACGGCGGTCTTCATCGGCAGCCTCCTCCTCATCCCGTTCGTCGGCTACGAGTTCGCCCCCGAGGACGACCAGGGTGACATCCGCGCGACCCTCCAGCTCCCCATCGGGACGCGCATCGAGGAGACGATCAAGGTGGGGCGCCGGGTCGAGGAGCTCTTCGTCAACGAGATACCCGAGCTGCGCGACATCTACGTCCGGAGCGGCCTCAGCTCCGACGTCGGGGCGATCTTCGGCGACGCGACCGGCCCGCACATCATCAACGTGGGGGTGAAGTGCGGGCCGAAGACCGAGCGGCGGCGCAGCGCCAAGGAGATCGCCAACGCCGTCCGGGAGAAGGTGCTGCTGATCCCCGGGATCGTGAAAACGAACTTCTCCGTCGGCAACCCGCTCGGGCGCGCCATCTCGGGCTCGGGGGGCAAGGAGGTCCAGGTCGAGATCATCGGCCACTCGTTCGAGGAGACGGGGCGCGTCGCCGAACAGATCAAGGCGGTGATGGAGAAGGTGCCGGGCGCGGTGGAGGTCAGCATCTCGCGCGAGCTCAAGCGGCCCGAGTTCCGGATCGAGGTCAACCGCGAGAAGGCCGCCGCCCTCGGCCTCAACATGCGCACCATCGCCGACACGGTCAAGACCTACATCGAGGGCGAGTCGGCCACCCGCTACCGCGAGGCGGGCGACACCTACGACATCTACGTCCGCCTGGACGAGGAGTCGCGCTCGAAACGGGAGGACATCGAGGGGCTCGTCGTCGTCTCCCCGTTCACGCAGAAGCAGATCAAGCTCGCGAGCGTCGCCCGCTTCCGCGAGACGTTCGGCCCGATGGAGATCGAGCGGAAGAACCGCGAGCGGGTGATGCGCGTCGAGTGCAACACCTACCAACGCTCCACCGGCAAGGTCAGCGACGACATCCTGGAGGGGATGAAACAGATCGCGCTCCCCGCCGGCGTCACGCTCAACTTCGGCGGGCAGGCCGAGGAGCAGTCCGAGGCGTTCCTGAACCTGACCTACCTCCTCATCCTCGGCACCCTCCTCGTCTATATGGTGATGGCGGCGCAGTTCGAGTCGCTCCTGGACCCGTTCGTCATCATGTTCGCCATCCCGTTCACCTTCACGGGCGCCATCCTCGCCTTCGTGCTGACCGGCACCTATCTGAACGTGATGTCGTTCCTCGCCCTCGTGATGCTGATGGGGATCGTGGTGAACAACGCGATCGTCCTCATCAGCTACATCATCATCCTCCGCGCGCGCGGCAAATCGATGGTGGACGCCATCACGGAGGCGGGACGGGATCGTCTCCGGCCCGTCCTCAGCACGACCGTCACCACGCTCGCGGGCCTGCTCCCCCTCGCCATCTCGCGCGGGGAGGGCTCGGAGACCTGGCAGCCGCTCGGGATCACGATGATCGGCGGGCTGTCCGTCTCGACGTTCATCACGATGCTCTTCGTGCCGACGCTCTACGCGGTCTTCGAGACGCACCTGAAGAAGCGCGAGGAGAAGCGCAAGCGGAGGGCGTGCCCCGTCACGTCGGCCGACGGCCGGCAAGCCGCGGTCGAGGGCGATGACCGCTCGAGGTGAGCCGCCGGTTATCGGCCATGAACTGATCTGAACGGAGCCGGGACTATGAAGATGGTGATGGTCTGCTACAACGAGGCGATCGACGACGAGTTGATGGAGATGCTCGAGTCGTGCGCGCTCGCCAACTACACGAAGGTCCTGGGGGCCTTCGGTAGGGGGGAGAGCTCGGGGACGCACCTCGGGAACGACGTCTGGCCGGGGCGCAACAACATCCTCTACGCGGCGTGCGGCGACGCGAACGCCGCCCGCCTGCTCGCAGCCGTGCGGGAGCTGGGGCGGGAGTACCGCGAGGAGGGGATCAAGGCGTTCTGCTGGACGATCGACGACGCCACGGGATGACGCCGCCCCGCGCGCATCTGCCGGTCATTGCGAACCGCGCCGGGGGTGCGTCGCCACTTCGCCTCTCGCGCTGACGCGGAGGGGTCGGCCCGGCCCGTCAGACGGCCTGCTTCGAGATCAGCACCTGGATCCGGTCGCCGACGTCCTCGACCGCGTCCGCGATCTCCGAGATCAGCGTGAGCAGCTCGCTGATGAGGATCTTCTCCGCGAGCGTGATGTCGATCTCCTGGAACAGCCGCTTCAGCAGCTTGAACTCGATGGCGTCCGCCGCCTGCTCCCGCGCCGATATCTCCTGAATCAGAGCCATCGACTTCTCCCGGTCCAGCAGCGACCCCTCCATCAGCTGGACCAGCGGCTCGATCGCCTCCACGGCGCGCGTCGTCAGCATCCGGATGTCCGCGTGCAGCTCCTGCGGGATCTTCGGCATCTGGATCACCATCGTCTGCGTCACCGTCTTGGCGCGGTTGGCGATCTCGTCGATCAACTCCACGATATCGATGAAATCCTCCCGGATGAACGGCAGGAACGCGCCGTCGGCCAGCTTCGCGATGATCTCGCGCCGCACCACGTCGGCCTCGTGCTCCTTCTTGTGCACGTTGTAGGAGCTCACGTTCGCCTCCTCGGCGTGCCCGTCGAGGTAGAGCGAGATCGTCTTCTCGAACAGGACCAGGCACTCCTTGATCCTGTCGACGTGCCTCTTCATGAACTGCCTGACCTGCTGCTCCTTCTTGTCGAAGAACACGGTTCACCTCCTTGTTGTCAGCGTATGCCCAGCGCCAGGGCGATGCCTATCGCGAGCAGCGCGGCGACGACCGGGGACAGGAACCAGGCGGAGAAGATCGCCCAGAGCTTCCGGGCGTTCACGGTGCTCACGCCCCGCACGAGCCCCACCCCCGCGACCGCCCCGACGATCGCCTGGGACGACGAGACCGGGATGGCGAGCTGGGTGAAGAAGTGGACGACGAGCGAGTGCGTGAGCACGGCGATGAGCGCGGAAAACGGGTCGAGGGCGGTGATATCCTTGCCCACCGTCCTGATGACGTTCCCCCCGTAGGTCAGCGCCCCGACGGCCATCGCGACGCCGCCGAGCGTCGCCGCCCAGATGGCGTGGGCGCGGGAGGGGTCGCCGAAGAAACCCGCCTGGTAGAACGGCCCGGTCGTGACGACGACGTTGTTCGCCCCCATCGCGTAGGCCCCGTAGCAGCCGAAGACAAGGAGGCCGATCTTGTAGATCGTATTGAGGACGGCCACCCGCTTGACGGTGCGCTGGACGACCCAGCCGAGACCTCTGACCCCGGCGTAGGAGACGGCCGCCGAGGCGATGGGGAGGATGATCCAGGAGACGAGCCAGTAGAGGAGCTTCGTCCAGCTGATGCCGGCCATCCCCATCGAGAGGATGGAGATCCCCATCACGCCGCCGATGGCGTTCTGCGTGGTGGAGGTCGGGATGCCGAAGTACGTCTGCACCATTATGCTCGCGGCGCCCGCGGTGGTGGCGACGGCCGCCTGCGTGAAGGAGACCTTGAACTCCCCGCTCTTGTCGAACTTGTAGCCGTCGTAGAGCTTGTACCCCTCGAGGATGGACCCCACCAGGACAAAGACGGCGACGCAGACGACGGCGGTGCGGTACTTGACGGCGCCGGTGCCGACCGCCGTCCCGAACATATTGCCGGCGTTGTTGGCCCCGATCCCCCAGCCGAGGAAGAGGCCGCCGAAGAGCTTGAGTAACGCGAGCACGATCGCCCCCCCTCCCCGCCCGAGAGATGCCGTCGCGCCATGCGCACGGGGGGGCAGTATACACGTTCACCCGAGGCGGCGGCAACGGAATTTCGCGCCGAAACAAGCATTTCCGTTGCCCGGGCGGGCCGCCTGTGCTAGGATCGACGCGCCATGAGAATCGTGCCCCCGCGCATCCCCGCCCTCCTCGCCCTCCTCCTGCTCGCCCTCCTCGCCGCCTCCGGGGGCTGCGCCTCCATGAAGCGGCAGTGGGAGGATTTCACGCAGTACATGCACGACGACGTCGTGCGCTGGTGACCCCTTCCGCGCCTACCAGGCGTGCGGCAGCAGTATCCGAAGGAGTATCGCCGTGTAGAGCAGCGGCATGGCCCAGCGCGCCATCCGGTTGACCAGGTTGAGCCGCGAGTGGCGCCGGCCGTGGAGGGCGTGCTCGAGGACGCTCACCGCCGCCCCCAGCGCGAGGCTGGCGTAGGTGAGCAGGTAGACCCTGTCCACGATCGTCAGGTAGGAGATCTTCGGGATATTGAAGCTGATGGCGAACTGCGTCGCGATGCAGGCGAGGAGGCATGACAGGCACAAGGCGACGCGGTGGTACAGTTCAGGGATCTGGACGAAGTAGACGGCGAATGACATCGCCATCACCAGGACGGTGGGGAAGAAGATCCTCCAGACGTAGAAGGCGCTGTTGCGGCTGACGCTGACAAGGGCGACGAACTCCGAGTAGGTGCTCCCGAGGCCCGGGGGACTCACGGCGCGGCAGACGGTCTCCACGCCCGTCACCCGGAGGTCGTCGCAGGTATCCCCCCCCGCGAACCCGTTCATCGATGGGTCGGTGACGAACCGCACCGCGCCGTGGTCGAAGAGGAACGACTGGAGCCGCACCTCGAGCACCTGGCGGTCGAACGGGAAGCGGCGGAAGTCGAACCGGCTCCGGAACTGCGACGTCAGGTTGATCTGGAAGGTCACGCCCCCGTCCGAAGCGATCGCAAGCGACCGGTTCTTCACCTGCGGGTTCACCGCGTTGACGAGTTCCACCTCCGGCCACCAGATCCCCTTCAACGCCTCCTCGGCGTCCCTCCCGACGAAGATGCGCCGGGCATCCCCGTCCGCCTTCGAAACGAAGGCGAGGCGCGGGTCGTTCCAGGCGACCTGGAGGTACAGATCGGCCTCGAACGACTCCGTCCGTTCGCTCACGGAGGCGAGGTTGAGGAGGTAGAAGCCGGTTTTGACCGCGACGGGGCGGATACCGGGAGGGGCCTGCAGCGGATCGGGGGCCGCCGCGGCGGGAGCGGCGCTCCCCGGACAGCAGGCGGCGGCGAGGATGGCCGCGCACACCGCCCATGTCAGGATGCCGCGCATGTCCGAGGGCCCCGGAGACCGATCGCCACCCATTATTGAGGGCGCCGCGCCGGGATGCAAGCGAAATAGCGCCCCCCCCCCCCCCCCCGCCGGCCGACGGAGGCAAACGGGAGGAAGAACGGCGCGTGCAGACCCCGCCGTGGTAGAATCCCCCCATGCCACTCGTCATCGGGAACCTCGCCCTGCCGTCGCGGCTCCTCCTCTCCCCCCTCGCCGGGGTGAGCGACCTGCCGTTCCGCCTCGTCGCCCGCGGCCTCGGCTGCCGGTTCGCCTTCGCCGAGATGATCAGCGCCGCCGCCCTCGTCCGCGGGAGCCCGCGCACGATCCGGATGCTCCGGACGGAGACCGCGGACGCGCCGCTCGGCGTGCAGCTCTTCGGCGCGGACCCGGTCCAGGCCGCGCGCGCGGTGGAGATCCTCTGCGAGCGCCCCCCCGCCCTCATCGACTTCAACGCGGCCTGCCCGGCGCGGAAGATAGTCCGGCGCGGCGAGGGGGCGGCGCTCCTCAGGGACCCGGCCGCCCTCGAAGCGATCCTCCGCGCGATGGCCTCGCGCGCCTCCGTGCCGGTGACCGTGAAGCTCCGCGCGGGCTGGGACGCCTCCTCCCCCGCGGCGCGTGAGATCGCCCTCCGGGCGCGGGACGCCGGGGTGCGAGCGATCTTCATCCACGGGAGGACGATGCGGCAGGGGTACACCGGCTCCGTGGACTACGCGGCGATACGGGCGGTGAAGGAGGCCCTCGACATCCCGGTCGTGGCCAGCGGCGACGCGCTCACACCCGCCCTCGTGAAGCGGCTGCTCGACGAGACCGGCTGCGACGGGGCGCTGCTCGCGCGCGGGGCGCTCGGGAACCCGTGGCTGTTCGCCGAGGCGGAGACGTTCCTCTCGGGCGGGAGCGTCCCGCCGCGCCCCTCCCGCGGCGAGATCGCCGCGACGATGCTCCGCCACCTCGCCCTGCTCTGCGCGCACTACGGGGAGGGGCACGGCCCCACGGTGTTCCGCAAGCACTTCGCCTGGTACACGCGGGGGATGGCGGGGACGAAGCCGCTCAAGGAGAAGGCCTTCAAGGCGGCGACGGAAGAGGCGATGCGCGGCCTGATCGAGGCGCTGCGGGAAGGCGGCGGATGACGGCCGGCGTCATTCCCGCGGGGCGGGCGAAAGCGCCGCGCGGCACCGCCTGATCCGCGCCCGCAGCGGCGCGTCGTCGAGGTAGACGGGGTTGAGGCGCAGCGCCCGCTCGTACGCCTCGAGGGCGCGCGCCGGATCGCCCATGGCCTCGTGCGCGATCCCCCTCGTGTGGTGCGCCTGCGCCGCGTAGACGAGGTCCTTCTCCAGATTGCCCGCCTTCTCGAGTTCCCGCAGCGCCTCCTCGTGCCGGCCGGTGAGGATGAGGACGTTGGCGAGATTGTTCCGGGCGGAGCCGGATTTCGGCCGGAGCGAGAGGGATCGCCGCAGCGCCTCCTCCGCCTCCGCGTAGCGCCGCTCCCGCGCGTAGGCGATGCCGAGGTTGTTCAACGCATCCGGGTTCGCCGGATCCTGCGCGATGGAAGACTCCCAGAGCGCGACGCTGTCCCGCCACGCCGTTCCGCGCGCGACCGTGAGAACGAGAAAGAGGGCGGCGACCGCCCCGAGACCCGCGAGCCATCCCCCGCGCATCCCCCTCCGCGCCGCGCGCGCCCACACCGCCCCGGAGAGGAGGCAGAAGGCGGCGCTCGGGAGGTACAGGTACCGGTCCGCCTTGATCACGTTCAAGGGGATGAACTGCAGCACGGGGAGGAGGCTCGCGATCCCCCAGCCGAGACAGAAGACGAACAGCCGGCCGGTTTTCCGCCGCTTCGCGGCGAGGGCCGCGAGCAGAGCCCACGCCGCGAGCGGGAGCAGGCACCTGATCTCGATACAACGGGGCGGGATGCGCACGAGGTAGAGGGCGTTCAGGCGGACGGGGAAGACGAGCATCCTGAGGTAGTCGCCCCCCACCCGCAACACGGCGCGGGCGGTCGCGGCGGGGCTTCCGCCGTGCCAGGGGAGGCGGATCTCGTTGTGCGGGTCGAGGCACAAGGCGGCGAGGAGGGTGAGGACGAGCGGGACCGCGAACGCCGCAAGGCGCCGGCAGGCGCGGCGGAGCGGCCGGCCCCGGAGCGCCGTCTCGTACAGGAGGAGGGCGAGAGGGAGGGTCGCCATCAGCGGCTTCGCCCAGACGGCGCCGAGGTAGAGCAGCGCGGCGAGCGAAAGAAAGCCCCGGCCGCCGCCCGCGTCCCGATGCGAATGCGCGCCCTCCCCCCGATCGGTCGAGGCCCCGCGCTCCGACGCACGGTAGGCGAGGAACGCGGCGAGGTAGCAGAGCATCGCGACGCCGTCCTTCCGGCTGGAGAGCCACGCCACCGACTCCACGTGCACGGGGTGGACGGCGAAGAGGGTTCCCGCGGCGAACGCGGCCCGCCCGTCTCCGGTCAGTTGCTCCGCGAGGAAAAAGAACGCCGCGACGATGAGAGCGTAGAGGAAGAGGTCGGTCAGGTGGTAGCCGACGGGATTCAGGCCCCAAAACCGGTAGTCGAGGGAGTGCGTGAACACGGTAAGAGGCGGATAGCTGAGGTGGAAGCAGCGAAGGAGGCGGAGCGGGTCGATCGAGCGGATCGTCGTGTTCCTGACGATCAGGTGCTCGTCGTCCCAGTTGGTGAAGCGGTTTTCGAGCATCCCGGCGTAGGCGACGAGTGCCAGGAGGACGAGGGAGGCAAGGAGGAGGAGACGGACGCGGGAGGTCATCCCTCCCTCCCGGCGGATTCGCACCGCCGCGGGCGCGACTGGAACGGTGTACACCGGGCCGGCTCCCCTTCCCGCCGCGGCCATCCGCGCACCCAAATCGTTTCCGCCTCGCGGCCGCGCGCCGCCGGGAGCGCCCGCGCGAATCCCTGCGGGGCGTCACACTGCCGGTACGCCGCGAGGCGTTCGCGTGCCGAGTCGGTGGAGGCGAGCATGTGGATAATTCCCCATTTCACGCGAAGGATGTCGACCGTACGGACCGGGCTGTCTCCGATCGAGAGGGGCGGGAACGTCGAGCCGGAAGGCACGACATCCCGAGTGCGCGAAGATCCGCCCCTTTCGCTGGGATCCCGATACGCGAAGCGCCTTCTCGACGTATCCCGGCGCGTTCCGGAGAAGATGGTCACAGGATCATATGCATTGTGCATAGCGCGGCGGGATCCGTCAACCGGGTGCGCCCTCGCACGCCCCCGCGATCCCCTCTCCCCAGAAGAGAACCTCGAACGGCGCGCCCGCCCCCTCGAGGATGTCGTACGCCGCGCCGAGCCCCGTCCTCCCCTCGCGGACCGGGTGCCCGACCTCGAGCAGATGCCCCGGGAGGACGCGGGCGGGCCGGATCGACGCGAGGCAGTGGCGGATCGCCTCGCGGTCGTCTGTGTCGGGGGAGACGCCGCCGCACTTGGGGATGAGGAGGTCCACCGGCCCGTCGTGCGCGACCGGCGCCGTGTAGTCGTGGTCGGCGAGGTGCAGGACGCGCGGCCCCCCGGGGAATTCCGCCTCGTAGCAGCGCATCGGCAGGGCGCGCCCGGCGCCGTAGACATGCCGTCCGGAGTGCGCGCGGACGCGCACGCCGCCGCCGAGGTCGAAAAGCTCCCCCGCGGAGGCGTGGCGCACGCCCCGCGCGAACAGGCACGAAAGCTCCGCGGGGATGACGGCCGTCTTCCCCGCCTCGCGCATCCTGGCGACCATCTCGACGTCGAGGTGGTCGAGGTGGCGGTGCGAGAGGAAGAGCAGATCGAGGCACGAGACGAGCCCCGCCGCGAGCCGTGCGGGGATATCCCACCAGACGCGCAGACCGGCGCGCGTGCTCACGACGTCGA
The DNA here is from genome assembly GCA_012729785.1 of Chlamydiota bacterium. Lineage (NCBI taxonomy): Bacteria > Pseudomonadati > Chlamydiota > Chlamydiota bacterium. Next base: position 37,120 of record JAAYCL010000027.1, read on the forward strand.
AGCCGGCCACCGCCCCGGGTGTCTCGACGATGACGCCGTGGTTGTAGACGAGCCAGGCGCGCCACCCGGCGCGCACGCGCCCCCCCCGCAGCCGCTCCACGAGCCGGGCGAGGCGGCGCTGGAACAGCTCCCGGACCGCGGGCCGCTCCGCGGCGCCCTCCCGGAGGAGCTCCGCGTCCAGGGCGGCGAGCGCCGCCCGCCGCGGCGCGTGCCGGTCCCAGCGCGGCGGATGGGCCGCGAGCGCCGTCTCCGCCGACGCGATGAACCGTGCGTCCTCGCGCGGGCAGTCGATGTCGAAGGCGCTGTTGACCCAGCCGCCCGGGGCGGGCTCGACGCGCGGGTTCGCGGGGTCGGTGAACCACCGGCCGCCGTCCGCCACGTACTTGTACCGGTACGTCCCGGAGACGAGCCCCGCCGTCTCCGCCGTCCACGCCCCGTCCGGGCGGCGCCGCATCGGGCCGGCGGCGGGGTTCCAGGCGTTGAACTCCCCGGCCACGCCGACTGAACGCCACCCCCCGTCCTCCAGGACGAAGATCGCGCGCCCCTCCCCGTCGGGCGCGGTGACGCCGGGGGGAGGATGCTGTATTTTCCCCATTCCTGATGCTATCATACTCTTCCGAGCCGGCACAAAGGAGCCCTTCGATGAGAAAAGTCGTGCGCTACACGGTGATCCCGTCTCTCCCCGGGCGGCTGAAGCCGCTCCTCGACATCGCCTACAACCTCTGGTGGTCATGGAACCCGCGCGCGGTGGAGCTGTTCTGCGGCCTCGACCCCGCGCTCTGGGAGACGACCAGCCACAACCCGGTGAAGATGCTCGGCTCCCTGGCACCGGAGGCGATCGAGGGGCTGCTCAACAACGACGCCTACCTCGCGGGGATGGACAGGGTGGCTGAGGAACTGTCGCGGTACCTCGCCCACGGCACCTGGTACCAGAAGGAGCACGACAGCCACCTCGGGAGGACCATCGCGTACCTTTCCGCCGAGTTCGGCCTCCACGAGTGCCTCCCGCTCTACTCGGGGGGCCTCGGCGTCCTCGCGGGCGACTACCTCAAGTCCGCCAGCGAGCTAGGACTCCCGCTGATCGGCGTCGGGCTCGCCTACCGTTTCGGCTACTTCCGCCAGTATCTGAACCTCGACGGCTGGCAGCAGGAGACGTACTCGGAGAACGACTTCTACAACATGCCGATGACGCTCGTGAAGGACGAGGCGGGCGCGCCGGTCGTGGTGGACGTGCCGTTCCCGGGGCGGTCGGTGTTCGTGCATATCTGGAAGGTGCAGGTGGGGCGCATCCCGCTCTACCTCCTCGACACGAACATCGAGAAGAATTCGCACGACGACCGCGCCATCACCTCCCACCTCTACGGCGGCGGACACGAGATGCGGATCAGGCAGGAGCTCGTCCTCGGGATCGGCGGGATCAAGGCCCTGGCGGCGATCGGCTGCCCCCCGACGGTCACGCACATGAACGAGGGGCACTCGGCGTTTTTGGCGCTCGAGCGCACGCGCCACCTGATGGAGAAGCACTCCCTCTCGTTCGACGAGGCGCGCGGGCTCGTCGCCGCGACGAGCATCTTCACCACGCACACGGCGGTCCCCGCCGGCATCGACCGCTTCGACGCCGACCTGGTGCGCAGATACCTCTCCGGGTACTGCAAGAAGCTCGGGCTCCCCGTCGAGACGCTCCTCGATCTCGGCCGCGAGAAACCCGGCGACGGCGGCGAGCCGTTCTCGATGGCGGTCCTCGCCTGCCGCTTCGCCTCGTCGATCAACGGCGTGAGCAAGCTCCACGGCGAGGTCTCCCGCGCAATGTGGCACCGCCTCTGGCCCGAGGTGCCTTTGGACGAGATCCCCATCGGGCACGTCAGGAACGGCATCCACACGCCCACCTGGCTCTCCGACGAGATGGTGCGCCTCTACGACCGCCACATGGGGACGCGGTGGCGCTTCGAGCCGGAGAACACGAAGGTCTGGGAACGGATCGACAAGATCCCCGACGCCGAGCTCTGGGGGAGCTGCCAGCGCCTGCGCGAGCGGCTCGTCGGCTACGCGCGGCTGAAGCTCCAGGAGCAGCTCAAGGAGATGGGGGCGCACAGCGCGCGCGTCGCGGAGGCCGCCGAGTCGCTCGACCCCGCGGCCCTCACCATCGGATTCGCCCGGCGCTTCGCGACCTACAAGCGCGCCAGCCTCCTCATGCGCGATCCGGACCGGCTGGCCCGCATCGTCTCCATCCCCGGCAAGCCGGTCCAGTTCGTCTTCGCCGGCAAGGCGCACCCCGCCGACGAGGGGGGGAAGCGGCTCATCAAGGAGATCGTCCACCTCTCCGAGCAGGAGCCGTTCAGGAACAAGATCATCTTCCTCGAGAACTACGACATGGACCTCGCCCGCCGCCTCGTGCAGGGGGTGGACGTGTGGCTCAACACGCCGCGCCGCCCCCTCGAGGCGAGCGGCACGAGCGGGATGAAGGTGGTCGCCAACGGGGGCCTGACGGTGAGCACGCTCGACGGCTGGTGGCCGGAGGGCTACAACGGCGAGAACGGGTGGGCCATCGGGAGCGGCGAGGAGTACGAGGACGGCGACTACCAGGACGAGGTCGAGAGCCTCGCCCTCTACGAGCTGCTGGAGAAGGAGGTCGTCCCCCTCTTCTACGACCGGGGGAAGGACGGTTTGCCGCGCGACTGGATCGCGATGATGAAGAACTCGATCCGCACCCTCTCCCCGATCTTCAACACGAACCGGATGGCCGGGGAGTACACCGCGGCGATGTACCTGCCCGCGCTCGACCGCTGGAAGGCCGCCTCCGCCGACGGGATGGCCGCGGCCAAGGAGTTCACCCGCTGGTGCGCCGCGATGCGCGAGCAGTGGAACGGCGTGCAAATCCGGGACGTGAAGATCTCGGGCGTCTCGGAGCTCGGGGTGGGCTCCGAGCTCCCCGTGGAGGTCCAGGTGGAGCTCGGGAAGGTGAACCCGAAGGACGTCGCCGTGGAGCTGTTCCACGGCCCCCTGAACGCCGACGGGGAGATCGTGCACGGGAAGGCGGTCCCGCTCGCGCGCAAGAAGGCCTCCAAAAACAGGCACGAGGTCTACACCGGGGCGATCCGTTCCGCGGCGAGCGGGCAGTTCGGCTTCTCCGTCCGCGTGCTTCCGTCCCACCCGGCGCTCACGCACCGGTTCGAGACAGGCCTCCTGCACTGGTGGCACACATAGTGTCGGGGTCGGACCACGATATCCTGTTGCACGGGAATTCGTTAAGACTAATTTAGCCCCTAAAAACAGCCTTAGCGGCGATTTTGGGGCCCGAAAAACGCCTCTAAGACATCATCCGTATCGCCGATGGGCACCGGTCCGCGCCGTGGATGGCGCCGGGCACGCCCGGCAAACTTCGCCACGCACGTCGATGAGGGGCCCCGGGGCGCGAAGCGCCGCAGGAACGGGCTGTCGAACGGGCTTGCGGATCCTCCCCCGAAGGGGCATTATCGCCGCAGGCCGGTCACGGCGGGGATCCCGGGAAAGGCGCCGGGCGGAATGCGCCGCCGCGGCGCGTCCCTGCACACGGCGCGGGGGCTTCAGATGCTGGGCGCGATCGCGGGCGATATCATCGGCTCCGTCCACGAGTTCACCTGCACCAGGACGAAAGAATTCGAGCTGTTCGCCTCGAACTGCTTCTTCACGGACGACACGGTGCTGACGGTCGCGCTCGCCGACTCCATCCTCACCAATACTCCGTACGAGACCAACCTCAGACGCTTCTTCCGCCTCTACCCCGACCGCGGCTACGGCGGCAGCTTCCACCATTGGGCGATGGGCAGGAAGAAGAAGCCGTACGGGAGCTGGGGGAACGGCGCGGCGATGCGCATCAGCCCCGCCGGCTTCGCCTACGACGACCTCGATACGGTGCTCCGGAAGGCGGAGGAGTTCACCGCCGTCACGCACAGCCACCCTGAGGGGATCAAGGGCGGCCAGGCGACCGCCGCCGCGGTCTTCCTCGCCCGGACGGGCGCCTCGCGGGAGCGGATCAAAAGCTTCATCGAGGATCGGTTCCAGTACGACCTCGGCGCGCATGTCGACGAGATCCGTCCCTCCTACGGATTCGACGCCTCCTGCGAGGGCACGGTGCCGCAGGCGATCCGGGCGTTCATCGACTCGACCGGCTTCGAGGACGCCGTCAGGACCGCGGTGTCGCTGGGCGGCGACGCCGACACGCTGGCGTGCATCACCGGCGGCATCGCGCAGGCGTTCTACGGAGGCGTGCCCGAACCGATCGCGGACAGGGTGTACGGGATCCTCGACGAGCGGCTCGGCGGGATCACGCGGGAGTTCACGGCGAGATACTGCGCCCCGTTTGGCGGCAGGGCGGAGGCGATGCGCGACGCGGAAACGCCCCCTTCCGAGGGCGCAGAAACGCGGGAAGACGAACCGTCGAAGCGGCGGGACGACGGGCGCTGTTGCTGCCCGCGCTGCGGCCTGACCGGCACGCGGGAGGATTTCGGGGGGGACCCGGGGAGAGGCGCCCGGTGCCCGGGATGCGGGAGAAAGATCCCGTTCTGACGCCGGGCCGTCACGCCCGCGCGGCAACGCGCGCGCGCCACCAGTCGAGGATGAGGCGGAGCGTCTCCTCGATCGGGTGCTCCGGTCTCCACCCCGTCGCCGCGGCGAATTTCGCGGAGTCCCCGTAGAGGACCGGGGTGTCGGATTTCCTGAGGCGCGCCGGGTCCCGCCGCACCTCGATCCGCGCGGAGGAGAGGGCGATGAGCATCTCGAGCATCCGCCCCACGCGGAGGGGGCGCCCGGCGCCGATGTTGTAGATCCCCCCCGGCGCGCATCTCTCCGCGGCGAGGGCGTACGCGCGGACCATGTCGCGCACGTCCGTGAAGTCCCGCTCCGCGTCGAGGTTCCCCACCGAGACGACCGGCTCCTTCATCCCCGCCTCGATCTCGGCGACCTGCCGCGCGAACGACGAGGCGACGAACGAGGGGGCCTGTCTGGGGCCGATATGGTTGAACGGCCGCAACACCACCGCGGACAGGCCGTGCGCCCTCGCGTAGAAGCGGACAGCCTCCTCGGCGCAGAGCTTCGTGAACGCGTAGACGTTCGCGGGGGCGGGGCGGCGGTCCTCGCGGACCGGCATCCCCTCGGGGGGGACCTTCCCGTAGACCTCGGAGGAACTCGCCAGGATGAAGCGCGCCGCGGGGGCGTGCCGGCGGCAGGCCTCGAGCAGGACGAGCGTCCCCCCGGCGTTCACGTCCAGCGCCTCACGCGGGGAATCCTCGACGGAGGGGAGGAAGGTGACCGCGGCGAGGTGGAAGACCGCGTCCGGCGCAACGTCCGCCACCGCCCGCCCCACCGCGGCCGCGTCGAGGATATCCGCCTTTTCAACGCGCACGGGGCCGATCCCGTCGAGGTTGGCGCACGGGGCGCCGGGGCGCTCGATGCCGGAGACTCCCCATCCGCGCGAAAGGAGATGCGCGGCGAGGTGGCTCCCGGCGAAGCCGGCGATGCCGGTGATGAGAGCGCGTTTCATCGGATCACGCCGTTGTCACGGGGCGGGTGGAACAGGTGAGGGCGGAAGCGCCCCGTGCCGCCTTCCGCCGTGCGTCGTTCGTGGGAGACCATGCTCCGCGGCGCGGCGCCGCTAGCGCCGCAGGGCGTCGACGCGGGCCATCCCGTCCACGAGCGCCATATCCGCGTTCACCATCATCTCGATGAGCCCCCGGAAATCCACCTCCGGCTTCCACTTCAGCTTCCTCCTCGCCTTCGACGGGTCTCCGGTGAGGACGTGGACCTCCGCCGGGCGGAAGAGGGCGCGGTCCTGCACGACGTAGCGGCGGTAGTCGAGCCCGACCCGCTCGAAGGCGATCTGGCACATCTCCCGGACGGAGTGCGTCGTGCCGGTGGCGATGACGTAGTCCTCCGGCTTCTCCTGCTGGAGCATCAACCACATCGCGCGGACGTAGTCGCCCGCAAAGCCCCAGTCGCGCTTGGCGTCGAGGTTGCCGAGCCGCAGCTCCTTCTGGAGCCCCGCCTTGATCCGGGCGGCGCCGTAGGTGACCTTGCGGGTCACGAACTCCAGCCCGCGCCGGGGCGACTCGTGGTTGAAGAGTATCCCCGAGACCGCGTGGATGCCGTAGCTCTCCCGGTAGTTGACCGTAATCCAGTGCCCGTAGACCTTGGCGACCCCGTAGGGGCTCCGCGGGTAGAACGGGGTCTTCTCCGTCTGCGGCGTCTCCTGCACCTTCCCGAACATCTCGCTCGAGGAGGCCTGGTAGAAGCGGATCTTCGGATTGACGATCCGTATCGCCTCGAGGATCCTCGTCACGCCGAGGGCGGTGACCTCGCCGGTGAGGATCGGCTGCGCCCAGGAGGCGGGGACGAACGACTGCGCCCCGAGGTTGTAGACCTCGGACGGCCGGGCCTCCTCGAGGGCGCGGATGAGCGAGTTCTGGTCGATCAGGTCGGCCGAGATCAGGCGCACCCCCTCCTCCAGCAGGTGCTCGACGCGCTCGGTGGTGACGGTGCTGCTCCGCCGCTGGATGCCGTAGACGCGGTACCCCTTCTGGAGGAGAAACTCCGCCAGGTACGATCCGTCCTGCCCCGTGATGCCGGTGATCAGTGCGGTCTTCATCGTCGTGTCGAGATGCTCCTTTCCGGCGCGAATCCGGCCGCGGCGAACCTTCCCGCGCCTTCTTCCACGCCCTCCCACCCGCATTCGTCCCGCCTCAACGCGTAGTATAGCGCATCGAGGCGCGGCGCCCCAGTCCAATTCAGCCCCCACTCCCCTCCGCGGCGGCCGCCACGACGTCGCCGCGGCGTTCCCAGACGCTCCCGCACGAGGCGCACCGCGCCTCGACGCCCGTGCCGAACCCGAGCGTCGCACCGCACCGGCAGACGTGGCCGATGAGACGCGCCGGGACGCCGGCGACCAGCCCGTGATCGGGCACGTCGGCGACGACCACCGCCCCGGCGCCCACGAGGGCGAACCGCCCGATCGTGACGCCGCAGACGATCGTGGCGTTGGCGCCCACCGTCGCGCCCCTCCGCACCAGCGTCGGCTCGAACTCCCGACTCCGGTCTATGAACGCCCGGGGGGTGAGGACGTTCGTGAAGACCGCCGACGGCCCCACGAAGACGTCGTCCTCGAGCGTCACGCCGGTGTAGAGGGAGACGTTGTTCTGTATCTTGCAGCCGTCGCCGACGGCCACGTCGGGGCCGATCATCACGTTCTGCCCGATCACGCAGTCCCGGCCGATCCGGGAGCCGCGCAGGATATGGGAGAAGTGCCAGACCTTCGTCCCCGCCCCTATCTCGCAGCCCTCGTCGAGCACAGCCGTCTCGTGGATGAAACAGCCCGCAGGCATGGCGCCTCCGCCTCCCGGACGGACATGGTACCCCGTCCGCGGACGAATGTCCAAAAGGGTTTCGGCGACGCGGCGGGCGCGTAAATAATGCGTCTGCTTTCGCCTCCCGCGTGCTATCATTTTTGGTCATGGAGAAGGGCACTGTCGGCCTCGTCGAGACGAAACAATTCACCTTCGCCCATCCCCCCGGCGGCCTCGCGCTCGAGGGGGGCGACACCCTGGGTCCGGTGACGCTCGCCTACGAGACCTACGGCGCGCTCGCCGCCGACCGCTCCAACGCGATCCTGATCCTCCACGCCCTTTCCGGCGACGCCCACGCGGCGGGGTACCACGACGGCGACACGCGTCCCGGCTGGTGGGAGATGATGATCGGGCCGGGGAAGGCGTTCGACACGAACCGGTACTTCGTCGTCTGCGCGAACTGCCTCGGCGGCTGCACCGGCTCCACCGGCCCCTCCTCCGTAAACCCCGAGACCGGCGCCCCCTACGCGATGGAATTCCCGGTCATCACCATCGGGGACATGGTCAAGGCGCAGAAGGCGCTCGTGGACCACCTCGGGATCGAAAAGCTCCTCGCCGTGGCGGGCGGTTCGATGGGGGGGATGCAGGCCCTCGAGTGGGTGACCGCGTACCCCGACGCCGTCCACGCGGCCATCCCGATCGCCACGACCGCCCAGCTTTCCGCGCAGGGGATCGCCTTCAACGAGGTCGGGCGCCAGGCGATCATGGCCGACCCGCACTGGAACGGCGGCAACTACTACGACGGGGAACACCCGGAGCGGGGTCTCGCCATCGCCCGGATGATCGCGCACATCACCTACCTGAGCGACGAGTCGATGCGCCAGAAGTTCGGCAGGCGCCTCCAGGGGAAGCAGGAGCTCTCCTTCGACTTCCTCGCCGACTTCCAGGTCGAATCGTACCTCCACCACCAGGGGCAGGTCTTCACCAAGCGATTCGACGCGAACTCGTACCTGTACATCACCAAGGCGATCGACTACTTCGACCTGACCGACATGGGCGCCCGGCCGCTCGAGGACGCCCTCGGCGGCGTCAAGGCCGCCTTCCTGATCATCGCCTTCTCCTCGGACTGGCTCTACCCCGCCCGGCAGAACAAGGAGATCGCCGACGCCCTCCGCGCGCACAATCTGGAGGTGAGCTACTGCGTCCTCGACTCCCCGTTCGGGCACGACGCCTTCCTCATCGACCCCAAGCACCAGACCCACCTGATCACGCACTTCCTGCGCCATATCCACGAGGAGCACGCGCACGGGAGGCACGGACGATGAGCCCGGAATTCAACGCCCTGCGCCTGCGGCCGGATCTGCTGAAGATCTACGAGATCATCCGGCCCGGCAGCCGCGTCCTCGACCTCGGCGCCGGGAGCGGCGACCTGCTCAAGGCCCTCGAGCAGCACAAGGGCGCCACGGTCTTCGGCATCGACAAGTCCGAGGTGGGGATCATGCGGTGCATCGCCAAGGGGATCCCCATCTTCCAGAGCAACCTCGACGAGGGGCTCCGCGACTACGCGAACGGGTCGTTCGACTACGTCATCCTCAGCCAGACGCTCCAGCAGGTCTACCGGCCCAAGCAGATCCTCCTGGACGCCGTCCGCGTGGGGAGAAGCGCACTCGTCAGCATCCCCAACTTCGCCCACTGGCGCATCCGTTTCCATCTCCTCTTCCGCGGCACGATGCCGACGACCCCGGCCATCCCCTACGCCTGGTACGAGACGCCGAACATCCACCTCTTGAGCATCCGCGACTTCCGCGCCCTCTGCGCGGAGATCGGGATCGTCATAGTCCGGGAGTGGCCGGTCGGGTTCAGAAAAGGCCCACTCGCCAGATGCCGCCCTCTCTGGCCCAATCTGCTCGCCGCGCAGGGGGTATTCGAGGTACGCAGCCGGGAAGAGCCGGAGCACGCGCACGGATAACCGTTGAGAGGAGGGTCCGCGATGGAACAGCGCGACTACTTCGAGAGCCAGATCGGGCAGATCCTCTGTCCGGTCACCGACTTCAAGAAGGGGGTCCTCGACACGACCTACCTGATGCGCCACGACGGGAGCTTCGTCTACGTCGAGGGGTACTACCAGCCCCCCGGCAAGGTGATCGGCAAGATCATCTACCACCCGAAGGAGGGCGGGAAGATCGACATCCACGGCCGCCCCTACGCGAGCATGGTGAAGGGGGAGAAGGACGGGCAGTCGACCTACATCCCGCACGACGAACAGATCCGGAATCATTACCTTCTCGACCCGACGCTCGAGCGGGAGGATCTGATCGTGACGAAGTTCCACGTCGGGTTCCCGCTCTCCGGTTTCCGCGGCTACTTCAACGACCGCCTCTCCCTCTTCTACGCGATGGGCAAGTTCCCCCTTGTCGGAAAGGCGGTGGAGAACGCGAGCCGTTTCCTCGAGATCCCCATCAGCCGGCTCGGGATCACCGGCTCAACCGCGCTCGGGCGCCGCGGCGAACACTCCGACGTGGACCTCGTCATCTTCGGCACCGTCGCGCAGAACCGCGAGACGGCGGCGCGGATCGCCGACTACGTCCACCGGACCCCCGAGGCGCGCGTGGTCGAGTTCGGGAAGCTCTGGCCGCTCCGCTTCATCCACCAGGGGATCGAGATCTGCCCCGCGTACGTCTACATCGACCTCGACGAGGTCCCGCTGCGGAACTGCACGGTGGAGCTCGTGAAGGACGACGTGCAGGCGTACGGAACGGTGCGCGACGACACGCACGCGATCTTCATGCCGCCGGTGGTGACCCTCTCCGACGTCTGGCTCGACGGGAAGCGTGCCGACGACATCTGTCTCATCGTCTACGACGGCTCGCTGCGGGGGGAGTTCTACCTGAAGGAGCGCCTCGGTGTGCGCGGGCGCCTGATCCGCGTGAAGAAGGACGGGGAGGAGTTCATGGCCCTCGCCGCCTCCGACGCGGGCGACATCACCCGCCAGAGGTTCGTGAAGGGCGTGCCGACGATCTAGCGCCGGAACCCGCGCCTCGCGCGGCCCGGCCCCCACGGCGGACGCCGGCCGCGCCTACCGGTGCGCCCCGGTGCCTGTGCGCCGTGGCGCGGTGCGCAGATAGTCCGCGAAAAGCTCCGAGAGGCGCTGGATGTCGGCGAGGATCTCCGAGGCGTCCACCCGCGTGAACCGGTAGTCGTCCAGCAGCAGCTCCCCTCCCGCCGCGACCCACCGCGCCTCGCTGCCGTTGGAGGCCCAGATCAGGTTCTCCGCGACGTTGTCGATGCGCGTCGGCGTGAGGTGGGCCCCGCGGAGATCGATCAGCACGAAGTCCGCGGCGCGGCCCGCCTCGAGCGACCCCGCGTTCAGCCCCAGCATCTGCGCCGGCTCGACGGTGATCAGCTCGAGCATCCGCTGCGCGGGCAGGAGCGTCGCGTCCTGGTGGAGCGCCTTCTGGTACTGCGCGGCGAGGCGGGCGGCGTTGAGGATGTTCTGGTTGTCGGCGCTCCCGGAGCCGTCGGTCGAGACGGCGACCGGGATCCCCATCGACATCATCCGGATGAGCGGCGGCATCCCCGAGCCGAGGATGGTGTTGGCGAGCGGGTTGTGGACGATCTTTACGCCCGTGTCGCGGAGGATCTCGAGGTCCCGGTCGGTGCAGTTGACCTGGTGGGCGAGGATGGTGTCGCCGTCGAGGAAGCCGATCCCCTTGGCGTACTCCACCTCCGTCATCCCGTACGTCTCGACGAACCAGCGCGTCGTCCCGGGCTCCTCGGAGGAGTGCGTGTGGATGAGCGTGCCGTGGTCGCGCGCCCATTGTTTAAGCCCCTTCAGCATCTCGGGGCCGTTCGAGAAGAACTGGTCGGGCCCCGGGATGACGCGCACGCGCGGCACGGCGGCGAACTCGCGCGCGTACCCGTCGACGCGTTCGACCGCCTGGGACGGCGTATCGAGGATCCGGGCGTCGTAGTGCCGGTCCTGGCTCCCGACCGCGATGGTGAGGCGGGTGCCGGCCTCCGTGTTCGCCTTGACGAGCTCGCGGACGTGGTACTTGCTGAAGTTGCAGTGGTGGGTGAGGGCCGAGGTGATACCGTACGAGACGTCGTCGAGGCGCGCCTTCCGGTACGCGACCTCGTTGGAGGAGCGCCCGAACCCCTTCTCGAGCCGCTTCGCGTTCTCCGTCAGGAAGCCGGTGAACGGGTTGACGGCGTTGTCGAGCCAGGCGGTGAGCGGCTGGTCCTTGGCGACGCCGATGATGGCGGATTCGTGGTCGTGTCCGTGCGCCTTCACGAACCCCGGGAGGAGGGCGCCGTTCAGGCGCGGGACCGCCTCGTCGCCGGGACCGGTCCCCGCGCCGACGACGAGGAGGTCCTCCCCGCAGGCGGCGAGGATCCGCGCGCCGATCTCGGGCGTGTACCGCCCCGCCTCGGCGATACGCGGCCCCTCCGTGAACAGGTACCCGTCCTCGATCCGCGCCGCCCGTCCGCCTTTCCCGCCCATCGGCAGGAGGAACCGCGCGCGGATGAGAAGATGATTCGGCTTTTTCATGGTCACTCCATGGTGTGCCCTGTCCCATCCCCCGTCGCGGGGGGCCTGCCGGCAGGCAGAGGCCGGGGGAGAGGGCAATGTCCCCTCGCCCTGGGGATGCATCAGTCTATAACAATCCCCTTGCCGGGAAAAGCCCCATGCCCTATGATGGCGCGCTCTCCCCGGAGGAATGCGCCCGTATGCTACTGCTGTCTATCGGCTCGCTGCGCTTCTTCGGCCTCGACCGCGTCTTCATGCTCGCCAAGGATCTGGGCTTCGACGGCGTCGAGGTCATCGTGGACGACCGGTGGGACACCGCGGATCCCGGCTACCTCCGCACCCTCTCGGCCCGGTACTCCCTCCCGATCCCGAGCCTCCACTCCCCGTTCAGCTTCATCCCGACGCCGGCGTGGGGCACCGACCCGGTGGAGCGGATGCGGCGCTCCGTGGCCCTCGCCGAGGAGATCGGGAGCGAGGTCCTCGTCATCCACCTCGCCTTTTTCGCCGACGCCCGCTACGCGGCCTGGGTGCGAGACGAGCTACCGCGGTGGCAGGAGAAGACGGCCGTGAAGCTGGCCGTGGAGAACATGCCGCACGCGTTCAAGATGCTCGGCAGGGCGGGGATACGCCTGGGGACGGGGACCTTCTACGCGGTGGACCGCGGGAGGTGGCGCAACCGGCTGTTGCGCCCCTTCAGCTGCGACTGCCACATCGACAACATGTTCGAGAACCTGCTCCGCTACCCGTACCGCGTGCTCGACACCACGCACCTGGCCACCGCGGGCCTCGATCCGGTGGCGGCGTACGAGCGCCTGAAGGAGGGGCTCGTCCTCGTCCACGTCTCCAACTACGACGGGCGCGAGCACCAGCCGCTCTCGACCGGGCTGCTCGACATCGGCGGCTTCCTCTCCCACCTCGCCCGGGACGGCTACGCGGGGCACGTCACGCTGGAGCTGATGCCGGACAACTTCCCCGACCGTTCAGAGGCCACCGCGCGCCGCATCCTCGCCGGCGACCTCGCCCTGCTGCGCGAATACCTCGGGTGAGCCGGCCCGTCCCGCCGCACCCGTCACCGGACGCGGAGTATCTCGGTGTCCTCGGCCCCCGCGATCCAGTTGAGCCGGCCGTTCACGATCGGCGCCCTCGCGTCGACCGCGCCGCCCTGGAGCAGGTAATCGCCCGTGGGGATCCGATCGAAGGAGGCGCTGAACAGACGGATGCCGTGCGCGGCGGCCGGAACGGTCATCGCCACCGGCGCCCAGTGTTTCCCCCTCCTCTGCATCACGTAGGCGCTGAGATCGGGCGTGAGCCGGTTGCCCTCCACCAGGTAGAGGCGACGCCCCGCAGGCGTGACGATGTAGAACGCGGGGTAGAACGGCTCGTGTATCGCCCTCGTCACGTCCACGTCGATATCGATCGCCCCGGTCGTGGCGAACCGGGTGCGGTTCGGCCGAAGGTGCACCGTGTGCGCCGCGGGTGCGTCGCTCATCGGCTGGATGGCGATATGGACCTCGGCCGCATCCCCCTCGACGCCGGTGCTGAACTCCCCCACGTCGTCGAAGGAGAACCCGTAACAGAACCCCTCGTACGCGGCCTCGTGCAGCACCTTCGAGTACAGGTTCGTCGGCTCGTGCGCGTAGAACCGTCGGGCGTCGCGCCACCAGTCGTCGGGATTCTGGATGCCGTGCGCGCCGTCGTAGAGAACCCCGCGGTTCAGCGCGGCGCCCATCGTCTTGATGATCCCCTGCTTCGCGATGCTGTCGCTCCCCGTGGTGAACAGGTAGCCGGGCCCGTCGCACCCGAAGATATGCGCGCCCTGGCCGGCGAGGTTTTTGATCTCGACCTTCTCCTTTGTGCCCGCGGTAAACCTAAAGGCCCCTTTCTCCACTTGCCCGGTCGCCTTCCACGCGGGCGCGTTCGGGGGGCTCTTGAGGTACAGTGTCTTCGTGCCATAGTAGCTCCAGCATCGGGAGACGTAATCGTCGAAATACGAATCGAACGGCTTTGTGTCCGCCAGCTTGTTCGGCGCGACGAACCTGACGGGCGTACCGCCGTTCCAGACCATGCCGTGGTTCCACGGCGCGGGGAGGTTTTTGAGTTCGGAGATGATCGCGTGCCTGCTCTTCGTGAAACCGCGCGACAGGGTGGTCCCGTTGCGGAGCTTCAGCCCGAGCATGAAGGAGATGCTGAAGTAGTCGACGGTGGTGGTGTTGAGGAACGGCCGCTTGCCGTGCTCCCAGTCCAGTTCGATCTTGTCGAAGATCAGGTGGTAGTTCGGATTGTTCTGATCGACGGCGGAGGGCGTTTCCAGTTCGGTAGCCGAGAACACGTGGAAATACGCCGGCTGCTTGAAGGAGATGTACACCCGCCCGCTGATGATATGCGGCATCCGGAAGGAGTAGGCGTGGATCGTCTCGTGCGTGAGCTCGGAGAGTCTGCGCGCGTAGCCGGTGTACCGGTCGTGCGGCCACGGCCCTCCCGGGGGACGGACGGTGTTGTCGCTTTCGGCGATCGGATGCCAGGTCGAGGTCGCGAGATCCACGTGCCCGTTTTTACCGGAACCGGAGGGATCGAGCCCCGTCATCTGGACGTACACCTGGTCGTCCGCGTAGGTGTGGGAATCGTTCAGGACGATCACCTTCAACAGGTCCGCGCCGCACCGGCACGGGACCGCCGCCGCCATCACCGCCGCCGCCAGAATTCCCACCGCCCTATTCATACCCCCCCCTTTCGTGCTAATTTTTGAATGTACACACCCCGCGCGCGCGACGCAAGCGTTTCCTTATCTGCGTTTCCCTATCCGCTGTCGCATTCCCCGCGCGTGTCCCGATTCCCCCACGGTTCAAGGAAACCGGTCTCATCTACCCCGGGCTGATCGCGTTGAAGATCTCGCATATGCCGGATTACGGCGCGGCTGATACAACGGCCTGCCAGTGAAGAGCCGGACACGGCATGCACCCGGACCGGTTGGAGGTCGCGATGACCTGGATCGCGATTCAGTTGCTGCATTTCGTGCAACAACCGACGCCGACGGTGCTCCCATGGACAAGAGAACACCATGACGATCGCGGATTTGACGCGGGAAGATCTGAAGGGGTGGGCCGGAGACCGGATCGTGAGACGCGGCCGATCATATACACGCGACGCGAAGGATCTGCGCGTCGCCGCGGTTGGGGCGCGTGTCGCGTGGGCGCACGGAGGCGATCGTTACGCCGCGACGGTGCGCATGCTCGGGGTGCTGAATGCGCTCGAGGGACGCCGCGCTCCGATCGTCGGCGGTTGAGGAACGCGCGGTTCCGACGGATTTCGCGCATCTTCCGCACAATCCCCGCGTGTCTCTTGGCGCGCCCTCGAAGCCGTCCTCAGCGTGTATGACGGTACAGGTCGCTCTTGGAGATGCCGCTGAGCTGCGCGGCGAGCTTGAGGGCCGCCTTGCGGTCGATGGAGAGCCGCTCCTCGAGGTGCTTCACGTAGGCGGGCAGATCGACTGCGCCCCAGTCGGTCTCCTCTTTCGCGCCGGCGAGGACGATGACGACCTCGCCCTTCACCTCGCCCTCCCCCACCCTGCCGATGATCCCGGAGAGCGTGCCGCGGGCGAACTCCTCGTGGATCTTCGTGAGCTCGCGCGCCACGGCCGCCTCCCTGTCGCCCATGGCGAGGAGCATCTCGCGGAGCGTCTCGGCCAGCCGGCGGGGGGATTCGTGGAAGACGAGCGTCCGCGTGTCGTGCGTGAGCGCGGCGAGGCGGGCGCGGCGCTCCTGCGCTCCTCTCGGCAGGAAGCCCTCGAAGCAGAAGCGCGACGTGTCCAGGCCGGAGGCGGCGAGCGCCGCGGCGAGGGCGACAGGGCCGGGGACGGGGACCACGTCGAAGCCCTCCGCGATCGCCATCCGCGCGACCAGCGCGCCCGGGTCGGAGATCCCCGGCATCCCCGCGTCCGAGACGAGCGCGACGCTCTTCCCCTCTCGCAGGAAGCCGATCAGCGCGCGCGCCTTCTCCTTCTCGCGCGCGCCGAAGTAGCTGACCAGACGCTTCCGCACCCGGTGGCGCTCGAGCAGGTGCTGCGTGCGGCGCGTGTCCTCGCAGGCGACGAGATCGACCTCGCCGAGGATCCGCAGGGCGCGCAGGGTGATATCCTCGAGGTTCCCGATGGGCGTGGCGACGAGGTAGAGCGTTCCCCTTTTCACTCCCCTCCCCTCCCCTCCCCCGTCGCGGCGCACGCAGTCGGCGCGTCCGACGGATCCATGCCGAATCCGACCGCCTTCGGCCGGGCTGCCCCAGGCGTGCCCTACTCCGCGAAGCCGGGCAGCATCATCTCGAGTATCCGCTCGAGGTCCTCCTGCGAGTAGTACTCCACCTCTATCCGCCCCTTGCGCCTTCCGGGGACGATGCGCACCTGCGTTCCGTAGGCGCCGCGCAAATTCTCCTCGATCTTGAGCAGCTCCGCCGATTTCCGGGGCGCCGCCCCCGCGCGGTGCCGGGGTTTTCGCTGCATCCGCGCGATCCAGCGCTCGGCCTCGCGCACCGACAGCCCGCGCGCCACGATCAGGTCCCGCAACGCCTTCTGCTGCCGAGGATCCTCCGCGGCCAAAAGGACCTTCGCGTGTCCCGCCGTGAGCCGCCCGGCGGCGATGTCGTCCTGGACCTCCTCGGGCAGTTTGAGGAGCCGGATCGCGTTCGCCACGGCCGCGCGGCTCTTGCCGACCTTCCCGGCGATCTCCTCCTGCGTGAGCGTGAACGCTTCGCCGAGGGTCCGATACGCGCGCGCCTCCTCGATCGGGTTCAGATCCTCCCGCTGCACGTTCTCCACGATCGCCAGCTCGAGCGCCTGCCGGTCGTCCGCGTTCTTCACGATCGCCGGCAGCGTCCGCGCCCCGAGGGCCTTGGCGGCCCTCAGGCGCCGCTCGCCCGCGATGAGCTCGAACTCCCCGCCCGCGGGCCTCACGATGATCGGCTGGATGACGCCCTTCTCCTTGATGGACTCCACGAGTTCCCGGAGGCGCTCCGCGTCGAACTCGAGGCGCGGCTGGAATCTGCCCGCCTTGACGCGGGCGACGTCGATCTCCACCACCTCGCGCTCGCGGGCGGTGACCGTCTCCGGGATGAGCGCGCTCAGGCCCCTTCCGAGTGCAAGCTTAGCCATTGGGCATTCCTTCCTTTCGTTCGACCGTCTCCGGCGACGTCGATTCTCGGGCGGGCGCCTCCCCGCCATTCCTCCCCGCCCCCTCCTCCGGGACGGGCATCCCGTGGCGCTCGAGGAATTCCCGCGCGAGCCGCATGTACGCGTGCGCCCCCGCCGATGCGGGGTCGTACTCCATGATCGGCTTCCCGAAACCCGGCGCCTCGCCGAGCCGGACGTTTCTCCCGATGACGGTCTTGAAGACCAGTTCGCCGAAGTGCGTCCGCACCTCGTGCTCGACCTGCTCGGAAAGATTCGTGCGGAGGTCCGCCATCGTGAGCAGGATGCCCTCCAGCGCCAGGAGCGGATTGAGCCGCTGACGCACAAGGTTATAGGTCTCAAGGAGCTGCCCGAGCCCCTCCAGCGCGTAGTACTCGCTCTGGATGGGCAGCAGCACCGAATCCGCGGCGGTGAGCGCGTTCACCGTGAGGAGGCCGAGGGATGGCGGGCAGTCGATGAAGACGAAATCGAATCTATCCTTACTGCCTGCAAGGCAATTAGTTAGGAAGTATTCCCTGCGCTCCATACCTATCAGTTCTATCTCGGCCCCCGCGAGATTCCTTTTTGCCGGGAGCAGATACAGGTTTTTCCACGGCAGGGCCCTCACGGCCTCTTCCGTGTTCTCCTGCCCGAGCATGCATTCGTAGATCCCGTGCCCGACCTCGTTCTTGTCGATGCCCAGGCCGCTCGTCGCGTTGCTCTGCGGATCGACATCGACGAGAAGGATCTTCTTGCCGAGCGCGCCGAGAGAGGATGAGAGACTGATTGCGGTGGTCGTCTTTCCAACCCCGCCCTTCTGATTCGCGATGGCTATGATCTTTCCCATTGGGTGTCTCCGATGCTGTGCACAATATTGCATAACGACATTTATATGTCAATACATGTTTTAGTCCCTCCCCTCTTATACCGCAACCTCCCATTGCCGTTGAACAGTTTCAGAAGCAGTGGAGAAGAGCGCAGCTCTTTCCGCCCGATTCGCCGGATGTCGTCACCGGCCCTTTGCGCCGGCCTGTCCGGCTCTATCGTTTCGACGAAAGAGGCCGCGTGCTTCCGGCGTGAAACCGCGGATTGAGGTTCGGATCCAGGCGAAGCGGGAACCTCGTGTTGTGCAGACCCGGGCGTCAGATCGAACGGGAATGGAGCATCGCGGTCCGTCTGTTCCGGATGGGACAGGGGCCTATAAGCCGGTGGAGAACGCGGTTGTTCCACGTGGAACAATTTCGTGGAGGGCGGGGCAGGGGACTGATTTGTTCCACGTGGAACATTCGGGCACAGATGCGCGAAAGACGATCAGACGGAGGAGCGCGCACCGCCGGCCCGGCGCCTGTTTCGGGAGAGGAAGACCATGAGGACCGAGAGGTCCGAGGGACTGACGCCGGAGATGCGGGATGCCTGGCCGAGCGAGGAGGGCATCACCTTGCCGAGCTTCTCGCGCGCCTCCTTCTTCAGGCCTGTCATCCCCGCGTAGTCGATGCCCGGCGGTATCCGCACCGATTCCATCGACTTGAACTTCTCGATCTCCTCGAGCTGCCTCTTCAGGTAGCCGGCGTACTTCACCTCGCTTTCGATCTGCTCGATCACGTCCGCACCCAGATCGGGGAGACCCGCGACGCCCAGCGCGGCAAGATCGGCCCACCTGATTTCCGGACGTTTGAGAAGCTGTTCCGCGGTGGAGTTGCCCGACCTGAGTTCAGAGAGGATCCTGATGCCCTCCGCGATGCGCCGCCTCTTCTCGCAGAGCCGCGTGAACTGAGCCTCCGAAATCAGACCGAGCGCGCGGCCATGCGGCATCAGACGAAGGTCCGCATTGTTTTGCCTCAGCGACAGCCGGTATTCCGCCCTTGAGGTGAACATCCTGTACGGCTCTTCCGTTCCTTTCGTCACGAGGTCGTCCAGGAGAACGCCAATGTACGCCTCCGACCTGTCGAGCGTGAACGCGCTTTTCCCGAGGACCTTCAGCGCCGCATTAACCCCGGCGATCAGGCCCTGTGCGGCCGCCTCCTCGTAGCCGGAGGTGCCGTTGATCTGGCCGGCCAGGTAGAGACCGGGCACCTTCTTCGTCTCCAGTGTCGGGTGAAGCTGCGTCGGCCGGACATAGTCGTACTCTATCGCGTAGCCGGGCCGCATTATCTCCGCGGCCTGGAGACCTTCTATCGAACGGACCATCTCGACCTGCACATCGTAGGGGAGACTGGTGGCCAGGCCGTTCAGGTAGATCTCGCCGGTATTCCGCCCCTCGGGCTCCAGGAAGATTTGGTGCGAAGGGGTGTCCGGAAATCTGACGATCTTCTCCTCGATGTAGGAACAGTAGCGCACGCCGGTCCCCTTGATCGCACCAGAAAAATGCGGAGATCGGTGGAGATTCGACTTTACGATGCGCGCCGTCTTTTCGCCGGTGTGCGTGAGATAGCACGGAAGTTGCGTCAGATCGAGTGAAGCGGTGGCGAAGGAGAAGGGCAGGGGGACCTCGTCGCCGTCCTGCCGCACCATGACGCCCGTGTCGACCGACCTCGCGCTTACCCTCGGGGGAGTTCCGGTCTTCAGTCTTCCCATCTCGAACCCGAGCCCCTTGAGGCACTCCGCAAGGTCCGTCGATGCGGATTCTCCCGCTCTTCCCGCCTGAAGAGACGTATCGCCGATATGGATCAGTCCGTTCAAGAAGGTTCCGGTCGCAACTACCACTGTAGACGCATGATATGAATTCCCGCCGATGCATTCCACGAGAAATAGCCGGTCTTTCTCGGGCACTATGCGGGCGGCCATCTCCTGCTTCAGGTCGAGGTTTTCGCAGCTTTCGACTATCCGCTTCATTCTCGCGTGGTAGGCGAGCTTGTCGCACTGCGCCCTGGACGACCTGACAGCCGGCCCTTTCTTCCGGTTCAACACCTTGAACTGGATTCCCGCGGCGTCCGTGTTCCTGCCCATCTCGCCGCCGAGGGCATCTATCTCGCGGACGAGGTGCCCTTTGGCGAGCCCACCGATTGCGGGGTTGCAGGACATCCGCCCAATCGCGTCGAGGTTCCCCGTGAGCATGAGCACACGGACGCCCATCCGGGCCGCCGCAAGTGCCGCCTCGCAGCCGGCATGGCCCGCTCCCACCACTATGCACCCGTAGTTGACCGGGTTCCTGTAGGCCATTTGCCTTATTTCCCGATGCAGAATCTCGAAAAGATCCTGTCCAGGAGTTCTTCGCTCGCCGTCTCTCCGACTATATCCCCCAGCGCGGCAAGGGCTCTGTTCAGCTCAACGGCGACGAGCTCCTCCTGGTTGCCCGACCTGGCAAGGTCGAGCGCCGAATCGATCGCTTCAGCGCATTTTTTGAGCGATTGTGCCTGTTGAACAGAGAATAAAATAGCGGATTCGCTTCCATTGCTATATGATTCTAACTTATTCATATTATTAATTATACTTCTTAAGCTTTCTATGCCTTCTTCCGTTTTGGCGGAGACGCTCAGGGATTTCCATCCCTTGACCTCCGAGGGAAGACGGCCAACATCCAGACGCTTCGCGAGATCGTTCTTGTTCAACACGAGCACTACTTTTCTTTCCGCGAGAAGCGCGGCGATTTCCCGATCCTCCTCCGACCAGGGCACGGAGGAGTCCGCGACGAAGAGCGCCAGGTCGGCCCGCTCGAGCGCCGCCTTGCTCCTCGCGACGCCCGCCCTGCCCGCCTCGTCGAGATGGTCGCCGCAGATCCCCGCCGTGTCCACGAAGGTGACGGGGATCCCGTCGAGCTCGACCGTTTCCTCCACTGTGTCGCGTGTCGTCCCCCTCTGCGGGGTGACAAGCGCGCGATCCGCGTGCAGGAGCGCGTTGAACAGGCAGGACTTCCCCGCGTTCGGCTTCCCGACGATGACCACGCGCGCCCCTTCCCGCGCGCGCATCCCCGCGGTCCCGGCCGCGTCGAGAAGACGGCACCTTTCCTGCGCCCGGGCGAGGCCGGAACGGATATCGCCGCCCTGGTCCGTCGAAACATCTTCGGGAAACTCGATCCGCGCCTCCAGATCCGCGAGGAGATCCAGCAACTCCTCCCTGAACTTCCCGATCCTTTGGCTCAAGGCGCCGTCTGCCTGCCTGAGGGCCAGCTCGAGCGCCTTCCCGCTCTCCGCGTCGATGATCCCCGCGACCGCCTCCGCCTGCGAGAGGTCCATCCTCCCGTTGAGAAACGCCCGCCGGGTGAATTCTCCCGGGAGGGCGATCCTGGCGCCTTCCCGGAGGCACGCCTCGAGCACCCTCGCCAGCACCAGCGGGTTCCCGTGACAGTGGAACTCGACGACGTCCTCGCCGGTGTAGCTCCCGGGCCCCCGCATCACCGCCACCAGCGCCTCGTCGAGCAGGATCCCGCCGTCAGAGAGCCGCCTTTGTCTGAGCGTGTGTGTGGCGGACTCCTCGATCGGAGGGCCGGGCGCGGCGCGGGTGAGACAGCCGGCTATCTCGAGGGCGCGCCGGCCGCTCAGGCGCACGATGCCGATGGCGCCCCTTCCGTGCGGGGTGGAGACGGCCACGATGGTGTCGTGCGGATGCGCTTTCACGGGCCAGATTATACGTCGCCTGACGCGGGGCGGGGACAGATTAATGCGGGACGGCGGGGGGACCCGGCCCCGTTGCGCGGGCGCACGCCGGTTGGACCGGGGTGAGCGCCGCCAGGCGGGATCCGCCCGAGGCCGCTGACGGCGGGGCTATTCGCCGGCGGGGGAGGGGAGGTCGTGCGGCATTCCGCCGGGAGGGGCCTGCTGCCAGGAGCGTATGCGGACGCGGCGGCCCTCGCGGCTGTCCTCGCTCCGGGTCTCGATCCCCGCCTTGTCGCGGAGCGCGACGTGCACGATCTTCCGCTCCCAGGAGGTCATCGGCTGGAGCAGTTCCGAGCCTCCGGTCACGCCGATTCGGCCGGAGACCTCCTCCGCCAGGCGCCCGAGCTCAATCTCGCGCCTCTTCCTGCAGCCGTTGAGGTCCAGCACGACGGGCGGCAGCCCGCCGTCGCCGAGCTTCCTGCCCGCTATGCGCTGCGCCAGGTACTGCAGCGCCTCCAGCACGCCGCTCTCGTTCCTGCCGAAAGCCGCGGGATCCTCCGTGACCGCCTCAATGCGCACGGCGGTCCCGTCCCAAACGGCATCGACCGAAGCGCGCACGGAAAGATGCGCCAGCATCTTCTCCAGAATCTCTTTGATCAGGGCTGCCGTCTCTTCAGTCATACATTTGTGATCCATCGTTAGTACGATATTACTTTATCATATACTTTTGCTGTATAATTCCGAGCAAAGTGCTCGCCGCGAAGTACAGGTTCAATCCGGCCGGCATATTGTAGAAGATGACGCCGAACATCAGCGGCATCAGGACTCCCATCATCTTCTGCTGCTGCTGTTGCTCGGGCGACGCGGACATCCCCGAGGGGGTCATCTTCTGCTGTATGTAGAAGACGAGCAGCATCAGGATCGGCAGCACGTTGAGGAAGATGTACCCGTGCCCGTCGACCATGCGCCCGATGAACGGCACCACGCTCTTCCCGGTCGAGAACCGCATCAAGGCGTCTGGCTCGGACAGATCGGTCATCCAGAGGAAGAACGGGGCCCCCCAGAGCTCGATGGCGTTCTGAAGCACCCTGAAGAAGGCGATGAGTATCGGCATCTGTATGAGCAACGGCAGGCATCCGCCCATCGGGTTGACCTTGTGCTCCTTGTAGAGCTTCATCATCTCCGCCTGGCTCTTCTTCGGGTCGCCTTTGTACTTCTGCTGGAGGGCGGTGATCTCAGGCTGGAGCGCCTGCATATTCTTCATCGACCTGAAGCTCTTCTGGTTCAACGGGAAGAGGATGATGCGGATCACGATGGTCAGGAGGATGATGGCGACGCCGTAGTTTCCGCACAAACGGTACAACGCGTTCAAGCCCAGGAGGATCCACTTCCCGATGAAGCCGAACCAGCCGAAATCCAGGATCTCGGGGGCGCCGAACGCCGCGAGCGCCGTGTACTCTTTCGGGCCCATGTAGATATCGAAGGCGAACTCCTTCGTCGCCCCGGGCGCGAGGGAGAGAGGCCCCAGCATCAGGCCGCCCTCGATCCCGCTCAACCCCCCCTCCAGGCGCACCGCCCTCGCGTACGAACCCATTGCGGGCGCACCGGGCTTGACGATGACCGTGAAGAACTGGTTTCTCAGGGCGAACCAGCGCGTCGGGCGCAGCTCGGACCACCCCTTGACGGTTTTTCCGGCCCCGATTCTGGCCACTTTGCCGGTCTCGTCGAGGCGTTCGATGCCCACGTAGGTGTCCTTCTCCGGAACGGTGAGCGCAACTACCGCCCCCGCAGCCAATTCGACACTCTCCCTGATCTCGACATTCTCTGCGCCGGTGTTTTTGATCATTATTCTTGCATTGATCACATATCCTTTGTTCTGAACACGATATGTCTTTTGTATCGTCAATCCGTCGAACGCCTTGAGGAAAGAGATTTCCTTCTCTTGGGCGTTCTCCGACTCCAGCAGATACTCGGCCGCATCGTCCAACCCCTGGATTTTGAGCGTAACCGATTGCGGCGATACGTCTAACGGCTGAACTACGTGTATCGGCCCCTTCTTGATGACGGGTGATTTGAAGAGGGTGGCGTGGGTGATCGCCCCCCCTTCGGTCGAAAAAGCGATCTCCATCGCCTCAGTGCGGACTGTGGATAACTTTCCTTTTGGCTCGATTATTGCCGCCTCCCGCGGTCCGTCCGCCTCCGCCTTCTCACGCCCCGATTGGGGGGGCGTGGGCGTCACCGCGGCCTGCTGCGGCGAGGGCTGCGGCATCCTCCTGGGGGGCGGCGGGGCGATGAACCTGGTGTAGACCAGGATGACCACGAACGAAAGCGCGAGGGCGATCAGGGTCCTACGATCCATTCTTCATTCCTTTTCATTGTGCGTGCCCGATTCGTGCGCCCGGCGCAGGCGCGCCTCGCCGGGGCGGGAACAGTCGTCCACCGGGTCGTATCCGCCCGCGAAGAGCGGGTTGCAGCGCGCCAGCCTCAGGGCGCCGAGCGCGACGCCCGCCAGGACGCCGCGCGCGCGAACGGCGTCGATGAGATACTGCGAGCATGACGGATGGTACCTGCAGTGCGCGCCGAGCAACGGCGAGATGAAGCGCTGGTACGCCTTGATCGGAACCGTGATGCAGCGTGCAACGACAGTCATGGCAGCTGACCTCAAACAGGACAACGCCCCCGATGGCCGTCCGCGAGGGCGGGGAGTGTGCACTCGCCGTCGAGCGTCGCCCGGCGGCGGTGCGCCTCTCAAGCGGTGTCGGGGGGATCGCCGAGCGCCTTGACCTCTCCGAGAAGCCTGATGTACTCTAACTCCTTCTCCCTGAATGTGTTGGAGAATATGCCCTGGCGCGCTATCGCGACGATCCTCCATCCGTCCCGTACCCGGAACGCGTTCAGGCGGATGATCTCGCGCATCAGCCGTTTGGCCCTGTTCCGATCGACCGCGCCGCCCACGCGCCGGCTCGCGCTGACGCCGAATCTGAATCCCGTGTCCGCCCGCATCGCGCAGAGCACCATGCATCGCCCCGCGCGCCTGCGCCCCTTCTCGAGCACCTCCCGCAATTCGCCTCTCGAGAGAGCGAACCTCTTCCTCGGCAGGCGGTGCGCTGCTGCCATTCCGCTCCCCCTTCCGCTGCGGGCGCGGCTCGTTCAGGCGGTGAGCTTCTTGCGGCCCTTTTTGCGCCTGCGCCGGATCACGTCCCTCCCGGTCTTCGTGCTCGTGCGCTTGAGAAAACCGTGCGTCTTGCTCCTCCACCTCTTGGACGGCTGGTAGGTCCTCTTCATCGTCGAAATTCTCCAGATGCGGCCCTGTTGTCCGAAGGTGCAGATTATATACGTGTCTGGACGCTTGTCAAGGCGCGATGCCGCGGAAGCTCCCTTTCTCCGCGCCCCACGGCCGCCGGCGCCTCCGCCGATATGCCGCGCGCACTGTATCTGCGGCAGCGGCGCCCTGTTGCGCTCTTTTGCCCCCTGTGAATAAGTTGTGGAAAACACGGGGCCCGCCGCCGCCATGTGCGGCCTGCGCGTGCACGGACGAGCGTATCCGGCGCCGCTTTCGGCGCCTCGGGCCGCACCCGGCGAGAATTCCGATTCCGCATTTCGATCATGATTGTAACTATCACGAGAGAGCATAGTTATGTCGTTATTTTTTGCTTCACAACACACCCCCTATCCTCTATACTCCGTACGGAGGTTGATGTGGACTACTCTTCTTCTTCCCTGTGGAAAACCATCGTGGCCCGGATAGGCCACGGGGCGCACAAGGACACCGTCGACACCTGGCTGCAGCCGGTGCGCGCCACGTCAATCGAGGGCGACGTGCTCGTGCTCGAGGTCCCGAACCAGCTCTTCAGCGACTGGATCGCCGGGCACTACCGCCGCGAGATCGAGGAGACCGCGAGCGGCCTGCTCGGACGCCCCATCTCGGTGCGGTGCGTCCGATCCGGCGTGGAGGCGGAGCCGACGGCGCGCCCGAGGCCCGGCGTGACGGTCACGCGGCGGCGGCTCTTCAACGCCGATCTCAAGCTCAACCGGAAATACACCTTCGACACCTTCGTGGTCGGCCCGAGCAACCGTTTCGCGCACGCCGCCTCCATCGCGGTGGCGCAGTCCCCCGCCAAGGCGTACAACCCGCTGTTCATCTACGGCGGCGTGGGCCTCGGGAAGACGCACCTAATGCAGGCGATAGGCCACTACATCCAGGACAAGTTCGCCGAGGCGAGCGTCAGCTACATCTCCAGCGAGAAGTTCACCAACCAGCTCATCGACGCGATCCAGAACAAGGCGACCGTCAAGTTCAGGAACCGGTACCGGAACGTAGACGTTCTCCTCATCGACGACGTGCACTTCCTCGGCGGCAAGGAACAGACGCAGGAGGAGTTCTTTCACACGTTCAACACGCTCTACGACGCACACAAGCAGATCGTCCTCTCCAGCGACCGGCCCCCGAAGGAGATCCCGAATCTCGAGGACCGGCTGGTGTCGCGCTTCGAGTGGGGCCTGGTCACGGACCTCCAGATCCCGGACATCGAGACGCGCGTGGCGATCCTCAGGAAGAAGGCGGAGCAGGAGCGGGTGTCGCTCCCCGACGAGGTCATCTTCTACATCGCCTCCAAGATCAAATCCAACGTCCGGAAGCTCGAGGGCGCCATGAGCCGCCTGACGGCCTACAGCTCCCTGATGAAGGCGCCGATGAACGTGCAGGTCGCCGAGGCGATCCTGGGCGACATGATCGGCACGGAGGAGATGAAGACCGTCACGACCGAGGCGGTCCAGAAGAGGGTCGCGGAGTATTTCGATATCCGGGTCTCGGACATGATGAGCAAGAAACGGCCGCAGGCGATCGCCTTCCCCCGGCAGATAGCGATGTACCTCGCCAGGACGCTCGTGGGCAGCTCCCTGCCCGAGATCGGGGACGCGTTCGGGGGCCGGGACCACACGACGGTCCTGTACGCCGTCAAGGCGATCGAAACGCGGATGAAAACCGACGAGGGGGTGAAAAAGATCGTCGCCTACCTCGAGCGCCAGTTGAAGGAGTAACGTGTGGAGGAGCCTGTGGATAATCCGTGGACAAGACGGGGCCGCGGAACAGGCGCGGGAGGGGATACGCAAACCCCCGGACGCCGCACAGCTTCCTCGCAGCTTCTCCACAGGGAGGTCCGCGCCGGTTCCGCCGGCCGGAGGCAGCGCAACCAATTGCGGTGGAATACGCTGCGGCATCCATGCGCGGGGCGGCTCGCCGGCAACCGGGGTTGTGCACACCTTTACTACTACTACAGTTTTATAAAGAAGGAAGGTATTGAATACCAAAGGGGTGGATAACATCCCGAAGGGAGGGGAGATGAAGATCAAGTGCTTGAAACAGGATATCCTGGACGGCCTTCAGGCGGTGCAGAGCATCGTCGGGGGAAAGACGCCGCTCGCCATCCTCTCCAACGTCCTCCTCGAGGCGGAGGGGAAGGAACTGGTGCTGACCACCACGGACCTCGAGGTGGGGATGCGCCGGAGGGTCCCGGCGAAGGTCGAGAGGAAGGGGACGGTCACCCTGCCCGCCAAGCGGCTCCTCGCGATCCTCCGCGAGCTCCCGGTGACGGAGGTGACGCTCGAGGCTACCGACGGCAAGGAGGTCGAGATACGCTACGGCGCCTCGTATTTCAAGGTGCTCGGCCTCCCGAAGGACGACTTCCCCGCGCTGCCGCAGTTCGACAAGGCGATGTCCCTGGCGATCGGCCGGGCGGCGTTCGCCGAGCTGATACGGAAGACGCACTACGCGGTGTCGCACGACGAGAGCCGGTATGTCCTCAACGGCCTCCATCTCGTCCTCTCCGGGAAGAAGGTGATCGGCGTCGCCACGGACGGCAGGCGGCTCGCCCTGTGCGAGGCGCCCGCCCGGATCCCCGAGGGGGCGGACCGGGGCATCATCATCCCGACGAAGGCGGTGATCGAGCTGGGGCGGGCGCTGGAGCGGAAGAAGGCCGACGAGGGGGAGAAGAAGGCGGAGAAGAAGGACGAGGAGATGGTGGAGGTGTTCCTCGGGGATACGCAGGCCGCCTTCGCGACCGGCGACTGCACGCTGGTGACGCGCCTCGTCGAGGGGCATTTCCCCAACTACCAGCAGGTGATCCCGCAGCGCTCGGCGCATAAGCTCCTGATCGGCAGGGCGGAGCTCCTCGACGCCGCCCGGCGCGTCTCGCTCCTCACGAGCGAGCAGGCGAATTCGGTCAAGATCGCCCTGAAGAAGAACCGCCTGATCCTCTCGACGAACACCCCCGAGGTGGGCGAGGCGCAGGAGGAGCTGACGATCACCTACATCGGCGACGAGTTCGCCATCGCCTTCAACCCGCAGTACCTGATCGACGTGCTGAAGAACCTCGACGAACCCGAGATCGTCTTCGAGCTCACCGACGCCCTCAACCCGGGCGTCGTCAGGTCCGGGAAATCGTTCCTGTACGTGATCATGCCGATACGCCTGACCTGACGCGGGCGTCGGGAGGCGCCGGGAGGAGGCATGGCGAGAGATCTGGTCCCCATCGGGGATGTGCTCGGGCGGCTCCTGAAACGCCTCGGGCTCGAGCGGAGGACGCGGGAGGCGCGGATCGCCCTCGAGTGGGGGAGGGTGGTGGGGGAGACGATCGCGCGCCACTCGAAGCCGGTGGGGGTGCGGGGGAAGACGCTGCTTGTCCATGTGGACTCGTCGGTCTGGCTCGCGGAGCTCGACCGGTATTTCAAGGGGGCGATGCTCGAGAAGATCCGCGACGAGCTGGGGGAGCGGCGCATCGTCGACATCCGGTTCAGGATAGGGGAGATCTAGGGGGATGCCCAGGTACGACGCGAGAACGATCACGGTGCTCGACGGCATCGAGGCGGTGCGCAAGCGCCCCGCGATGTACATCGGGGACACCGGCCACCGGGGGCTCCACCACCTGGTCTACGAGGTGGTGGACAACTCGATCGACGAGGCGATGGCGGGCTACTGCAAGAAGATCGACGTGGTCATCCATGTCGACGGCTCCGTCACGGTGATCGACGACGGGCGCGGCATCCCGGTGGACGAGCACGCGACCGAGCACAAGCCCGCCCTGGAGGTCGTGCTCACGACGCTCCACGCCGGGGGCAAGTTCGACCACACCGCGTACAAGGTCTCGGGGGGGTTGCACGGCGTCGGCGTCTCCTGCGTCAACGCCCTGAGCGAGTGGCTCGAGGCGGAGGTGAGACGGGACGGGCAGATCCACAGCCAGAAGTTCCAGCGCGGCAAGACCGCCTCGCGGATCCAGGTGATCGGCAAGAGCTCCAAGACCGGCACCAAGATCACCTTCAAGCCGGACGGCAAGATCTTCCCGGTCACCGACTACAACTTCGACACCCTCTCCATGCGCCTCCGGGAGCTCGCCTTCCTCAACGCGGGGATCGAGATCACCCTGAAGGACGAGCGGAGCGACAAGGAGGTCCGGTTCCAGTACGACGGCGGGATCGTCTCCTTCGTCCAGCACCTCAACGAGAACAAGACCTGCCTCCACAAGAGGGTCATCTACCTCCACAGCGAGAAGGAGGGGGTGGACGCGGAGATCGCCCTGCAGTACAACGACGGCTACGCGGAAACGCTCTTCTCCTACGCGAACAACATCGGCACGGTCGAGGGGGGGACGCACCTGAGCGGCTTCAAGTCGGCGCTCACCCGCACCATCAACGCCTACTCGCGGGAGAAGAATATCGCCAAGGACGACGACAAGGCGATGAGCGGCGAGGATATCCGCGAGGGGCTGACCGCGATCATCAGCGTCAAGATCCACGACCCCCAGTTCGAGGGGCAGACCAAGACCAAGCTCGGAAACGGCGAGGTCGAGGGGATCGTCGCCTCGATCGTGAACGAGGGGCTCGCCGAGTTCTTCGAGGAGAACCCGTCCGAGGCCCGGAAGATCGTCGACAAGTGCGTCACCGCCGCCCGGGCGCGCGAGGCGGCGCGGAAGGCGCGCGATCTCGCCCGGCGCAAGGGGGCGCTCGACACGCAGTCGCTCCCCGGCAAGCTCGCCGACTGTTCCGAGACCGACCCGTCGATCTGCGAGCTCTACCTGGTCGAGGGGGACTCGGCGGGCGGCTCCGCCAAGCAGGCGCGCGACCGAAGGTTCCAGGCGATCCTCCCGCTTCGCGGCAAGCTCATCAACGTGGAGAAGGCGCCGCTGGACAAGGTGCTCTCCAACGAGGAGATCGGGACGATGATCACCGCCATCGGCACGGGCATCGGCCTGGAGGATTTCGACCTCTCCCGCCTCCGCTACCACAAGATCGTGCTGATGTGCGACGCCGACATCGACGGGAGCCACATCCGCACCCTCCTCCTCACCTTCCTCTTCAGGCAGATGCGGCCCCTGGTCGAGGCGGGGCACGTCTTCGTCGCCCAGCCGCCGCTCTACAAGGTGCGGCGCAGGAAGACGGAGCGCTACGTCGAGAGCGACCGGGAGATGAACGGGATACTCCTGGACCTCGGTTGCGAGGAGGCGCGCCTCGTGCGGCCGGAGGAGAAGAAGCCGATCGAGGGGGCGAAGCTGCGGGCGTCGATGGACCTGCTCGTCGAGGTCGAGTATCTCGCGGGGATCCTGCGCCGCAAGGGGATCAAGTTCGACGACTACCTCGCGGCGCGCGACCGCGCGGGCAACCGCCTCCCGGTCTACAAGGTGAAGGTGAACGGGGACGAACGGTACCTCTTCTCCGACGAGGAGCTCGCGAAGCTGACCGCCGAGGAGGAGCGGAAGCGCGGGCGCGAACTCGAGATCGTCGAGGGGGGAGGGGAGGGGGAGCGCGAGGTGCACGGCATCGAGGTGCTCGAGCTGTACGAGGCGCGCGAACTGTCGCGCGTCTTCGAGGGGCTTGCGAAGGCGGGGATGAACCCTGACCACCTCTGCCCCTCCAGGAAGACGGTCTACGAGCTCTCCGTCGGGGGGGACGGCGGGACGACGCGGGTGCACTCGCTCCTCGGCCTCCTGCACGCGGTGCGGGAGATCGGGAAGAAGGGGCTCACCATCCAGCGCTACAAGGGGCTCGGCGAGATGAACCCCGAGCAGCTCTGGGAGACCACGATGGACCCGGAGCGGAGGACGCTGCTGAAGGTGACGCTCGAGGACGCCGTGGCCGCGGACAGGATCTTCACCGTGCTGATGGGGAGCGAGGTCGAGCCGCGGCGCAGGTTCATCGAGGAGAACGCGTTGCACGTGCGGAATCTGGACGTCTGAGGACGGACGCCCGCCGGATTCGGCGGGAGGCCCCCCGGCGCGGGGCGGAGATGAGGTGGCGGAGATGACGATCGAGGGCGGGAAGGTGGTCCTTCGCGACATCGAAGAGGAGATGAAGGAGTCGTACACCTCCTACGCGATGAGCGTGATCATCTCCCGCGCGCTCCCGGACGCGCGCGACGGATTGAAGCCGTCGCAGCGGCGCATCCTCGTGGCGATGAACGACCTCAACCTCTCGCCCGGGGCCAAGCACCGCAAGTGCGCCAAGATCGCCGGCGACACCTCCGGCAACTACCACCCCCACGGCGAGCAGGTCATCTATCCGACCCTCGTGCGGATGGCGCAGGATTTCAGCACCCGGTACCCGCTCGTGCAGGGGCAGGGGAACTTCGGCTCGATCGACGGCGACCGGGCGGCCGCGATGCGCTACACGGAGGCGCGCCTCAGCCGCGCCTCGGCCGCGATGCTCGAGGACCTCGGGAAGCGGACCGTGGACTTCGTCTCGAACTACGACGAGACCCTCCAGGAGCCGGTCATCCTTCCGGGCCAGTTCCCCAACCTCCTCTGCAACGGCTCGCAGGGGATCGCGGTCGGGATGGCGACGAACATCCCGCCGCACAACCTTCGGGAGGTCGCGGCGGCGGTCACCCTCCTCATCGACAACCCGAACGCCCCGACGGGCGAGATCATGCGGGCGCTGCCCGGTCCCGATTTCCCGACCGGCGGCATCATCTACGGACGGGAGGGGATCGCGCGGGCGTACGCGACGGGGCGGGGGCATATCCAGCTCCGCGGCAGGGTGCGCTCGGAGACGCGCAAGGGGGGGAAGGAGTCGCTCGTCATCAGCGAGATCCCGTACATGGTCAGCAAGAAGGGCCTGATCGAGACGATCGTGCAGCTCGTCAAGGGGAAGTCGATCGAGGGGATCAGCGACATCCGCGACGAGTCCGACAAGGAGGGGATGCGGATCGTCATCGACCTCAAGCGCGGCGAAGAGGCCCAGATCGTCCTCAACCAGCTCTACAAGCACACCACCCTCCAGACCACCTACGGGATCATCCTGCTCGCCCTCGACAAGGGGCGGCCGCGGGTGATGGGGGTGCGGCAGCTCATCTCCTGCTTCATAGAGCATCGCAAGGAGGTGATCGTCCGCAGGACGCGCTTCGATCTCGCGCAGGCGGAGGCGCGGGCGCACATCCTCGAGGGGTTCAAGATCGCCCTGGCGCACATCGACGAGGTCATCAAGATCATCAAGGCGTCGAAGGACCGCGCCGGGGCGAAGGCGGGCCTGCTGAAGCGGTTCCCCCTGAGCGAGGTGCAGGTGAACGCCATCCTCGACCTGCGGCTCTACCAGCTCACCGGCCTCGAGATCGACAAGATCGAGAAGGAGTACGTCGAGCTCGTCAAGCGGATCGCCTACCTCCGCGGCATCCTCGAGAGCGAGCGGAAGGTGCTGGACCTGATCGTCGCGGAGCTCGGCGAGCTCGCCGACGCCATCGGCGACGGGCGGCGGACCGAGATCGTGGACGCGGGGGTGGAGCTGAAGATCGAGGATCTGATCGCCGACGAGGCCTCCCTCATCACCATCACGCGCGGCGGCTACATCAAGCGCGTGGCGACCGCCGCCTACCGGGCGCAGCGCCGCGGCGGGAAGGGGGTCACGGGGATCGAGACCAAGGAGGAGGATTTCGTCGAGCACCTGTTCAGCGTCTCCACGCACGACTACCTGCTCTTCTTCACCGAGCGGGGGAACCTGCACTGGCTCAAGGCGTACGAGATCCCCGAGGGGACCCGTCAGGCGAAGGGGAAGTCGATCGCGAACCTCTTGCGCATCCCCGCCGACGATCACGTGGCGGCCCTCCTGCGCGTGCGCGAGTTCACGGAGGGGCGCGCCATCGTGATGGCCACTGAGCGGGGGGTGGTCAAGAAGACGGCGCTCACGGCGTTCTCGCACCCGCGGAAAGGCGGCATCATCGCCATCGGCGTCGACGAGGGGGACCGTCTCACGCATGTCAAGCTCACCGAGGGGCACCACGAGGTCATCCTCGTCACCAGCGAGGGGAAGTCGATACGCTTCGCGGAGGAGGACGTGCGCGAGATGGGCAGGGGCGCGCGCGGGGTCCGGGGAATCACGCTCGGGAAGGGGGACCGCGTGGTGGATATGGAGATCGTGGACGAGAGCTCCGCGATCCTCGTCATATCCGAAAGAGGGTACGGGAAGCGCACCGGGTTCTCCGAGTTCAGGAAGCAGTCCCGGGGCGGAAAGGGCGTGATCTGCATGCGGACCGGGGAGCGCAACGGCCGGGTCGTGGGGGCGATCAGCGTGCGCGAGGACGACGAGATCATGCTCACCACCGCGTTCGGCAAGATGGTGCGCACCCCGGTGAAGGGGATCTCCGTCATCGGGCGCGCCACCCAGGGGGTTCGTGTCCACGCCCTCGACGAAGGGGACCGCGTCGTCTCCGTCGCCAAGGTCATTCCCGAGACGAACGGGGTGGAGGATCAGAACGGCGGGCGCCGGGAGGCGGAGGGCCCCGCCGCCCCGGCGGAGACGCCCGCCGACGGCCCGGGCGGCGGGGGCGATTCGCCCGAGACCTGAGACACGCGGGCGCATACTCGGGGCGATGCCGGTCCCGGCCTCTCCGCGCGCCTAAGGACGCGACCAGACCATGCTCGACATCAAACTGATCCGCAAGGACCCCGCGGCCGTGAAGGCCGCCCTCGCGCGACGCGGCGGCGCCGCCGCGATAGACGACCTCCTGCGCCTCGACGCCGAGCGCAGGCAGTGCGTGGCGGCGGTGGAGGCGCTCAAGAGCCGCAAGAACCTCGTCTCCAAGGAGGTAGGAAAAGCGAAGGCGGTGGGGAAGGAGGCCTCCGAGGCCATCGCTGAGATGAAGCAGGTTTCCGACAAAATCCGGGACTATGACCTCAAGGTGGGGGATATAGACTCCAGGATGGAAGACCTGATGCTCCGGATCCCAAATATCCCCGATATCTCCACGCCCGATGGAGCGAGTAGCAACGATAATGTGATTGTCAAGCAAATAGGGGAGTTGCCCCGATTCGATTTTGAGCCGTTGCCGCACTGGGAGATAGGGGAACGCCTGGGGATACTCGATTTCGCCTCCGGGTCGCTGCTGAGCGGATCGAACTTTCCCGTCTACAAGGGGCTTGGCGCCCGTCTCGAGCGCGCGCTCTGGTCGTGGATGCTGGATCTGCACGTGCGGGAGCACGGCTACACGGAGGTGAGCCCGCCGTACCTCGTGAAACGCGAATGCATGACGGGGACCGGCCAGCTCCCCAAGCTCGAGGGCGACATGTACCTGTGCGGCGAGGACGACCTGTTCCTCGTGCCCACCGCGGAGGTGCCGCTCGTGAATCTCCACCGGGGTCGGATCCTCGACGAGCGCGCCCTCCCGCTGAGCTACGTCGCCTACTCCCCGTGCTTCAGGCGCGAGGCCGGCTCCTACGGGAAGGAGACGCGCGGGCTGATGCGCGTGCACCAGTTCGACAAGGTGGAGATGGTTAAAATCACGCGCCCCGAGGAGTCGCTCGCGGCGCTCGATGCGATGCTTCGCCACGCGGAGGAGGTGCTCGAGGCCCTCGGCCTTCCGTACCGGGTTCTCGCGCTCTGCGCCGGGGAGATAAGCTTCGCCTCCGCCAAGACGTACGACATCGAGGTCTGGGCGGCGGGGGTGCGGAGGTGGCTCGAGGTCGCCTCGATCAGCACCTGCGGGGACTTCCAGGCGCGGCGCGCGGGGATCCGCGTCCGGCTCAAGGAGGGGAAAGGGACCTTCCACCCCCACACGCTCAACGGCTCCGGCGTGGCGCTGGCGCGGACCTTCCTCGCGCTGCTGGAAAATTTCCAGACCGCCGACGGCCTGGTCGCCGTCCCGGAGGCGCTCGCCCCGTACATGGGCGGCGCGAAGGTCATAGGCGCGTAGGGGAACGGGGGCGCGGCGCGGGGAATGCGGATCATCAGGCGGGCCGACATCGCGCTGCACGGCGCGTGCGCGGCGGGGGTGGCGCTGCTCGCCGCCCTGTTCGCGGCGCCGTTCGGGCGCCCGGTCGGGGGCCTCCTCGCCTTCTCGGCGTTCCTCGCCTATGCCGCGGCCGCGCTGCGCCGCCCGTTCAGGCGGGCCCGGCTGGCGCAGGCGGAATTCCCCGCGGCGTGGCGGGAGATCCTCAGGCGGGAGGTGCGGTACTACCGGGGGCTGGACGCGCCGGGGCGCGCCCGCTTCGAGCGCGACCTGCGCTGGTTTCTCGACGAGCGGACGATCGAGGGCGTGGACGGCGTGCGCGTCACCGACGAGCTGCGGCTGCTCGTCGCGGCGGGGGCGGCGGTCCTCCTCCACGGGCGGCCCGACTGGGAGCTGCCGCCCGGACATGCGATCCTGCTCTACCCGCGCGCGTTCGACGAAGAGTTCAGGTGCGCGCCGCGCGGGCCGCTGGACGGTCAGGCGCATGGACAGGGGCCGGTCATCCTCGCGCGCGGCGCGGTGCGGGAGGGATGGCGGGATCCGGCGGGCGCGGGCAACGTGGTCCTCCACGAGTTCGCGCACCTGCTGGACATGAAGGGCGGCGTTTCAGACGGCGTGCCCCGGGAAATGCCGCGGGCGGAGGTGTGCGGCTGGCTCGCCCTCGCCGAGGCGGAGATGGATAAGGCGGCGCGGGGGCGGTCGCTGTTGCGGCCGTACGCCGCGGAGAACCCGGCCGAGTTCTTCGCCGTGGCGGTGGAGTGCTTCTTCGGGAAACCGCGCCTCCTCCGGGCGCGCCACCCCGCGCTCTACGCCGCGCTCGCCCGGTTCTTCAACCAGGAGCCGCGGTAGGGGCGGAGCCGCGCCGTTGCGCCGCGATCCGCCCCTCGCAGAGGAGAACCATCGGATGACGCGACGTCTGTGGGCCGTGCTGCTGTGCGCGTGCTGCATCCCGGCGGCGACGCTCCCCGCCGCCGCGGCGGAAGGCGAGGCGCGCATCGCCGACGTCCTGAACCGGGTGGCGGAGTGGGCGCGGGTGCGGGAGGAGCTCTCCCTCGCGGGCGACCGGGCCCGGCGGGCCGAGCTCCGCGAGACAATCGAGAGGCTGGAGGAGGCCCTCGTCCGCGACAACGTCGACTACGAGAGTTTCATGGGCGTGCGGGGGCGCTGCGAGGACATCCATGGCGACTGGTTCTTCGACGGCGCCTGGATATCCAACAGCGTCTACTGGAGGGTGCTGCGCCTCTTCAACGCGCCCCGGAACATCCGGCGCATGGTCGGCTTCCCGAAGCGCGCCTCCAACGCCCGCGAGGGCGGGGGGGTGCCCGACTCCGCCTTCTTCTTCAACCGCCGCATCGCCTCGATCACGCCCCAATCCCTCGCCGAGGAGGATGCGCGCATACGGCCGCGGGGCGCCGTCAAGATCACCCGCAAGAAGGAGGAGGGGAAGTCGAAGGGCTTCTACGGGATGGACGACCGCGGGTTCGAGTATATCTTCATCGTCGACCCTCCGGGGATGGAGGAGCAGGTGACCGCCGCGGAGGTCATCGGCTCGACGCTGGTCCGGATGGCGGGCTACAATATCGCCTCGAGCGCCATCGTCACCATCTCCGGCACCGGGAATCCGGAGTTCGACGGCCGCCGGGCGGTCGCGACGCGGCTCGTCGAGGGCTACAAGGGGCACTGGACCTACCGCGCATTCAAGGATCGCCGCGAGATGCGCGCGTCGATGCTCTTCGCCGCCTGGCTCCACAACACCGACTGGGTGGACCACAACACCGGCGTCAGCGTGAACAAGGTCGGGGGCGTCCCGCTGACGCGCTACTTCGTCTTCGACTTCGGCGGCTCGCTCGGCTCCTGGAACATCCGCATCAAGGAGCCGAGGGACGGCTGGGAGCACTACGCGAGCTTCCACGAGTTCTTCCTCTGGCCGGTCGCCCGGCCGCTCGAGCTGGCCGGGCTCCTGCGCAGGCC
Source organism: Chlamydiota bacterium (assembly GCA_012729785.1). NCBI lineage: Bacteria > Pseudomonadati > Chlamydiota > Chlamydiota bacterium. The sequence goes on from JAAYCL010000027.1 coordinate 73,826, forward strand.
GTACCCGGGGAAGGCGGCGCCGTACAGCGAGGCGGTCGGCTACTTCGACAGCAACTTCCGCCCAAACTGGTACCGGCCCAACTATCCGAACCTGGCCTGGGCCGAGATGACGCGCGAGGACGCGCTCTGGGCCGCGGACCTCATCGCCCGGTACAGCGACGCGCAGGTGCGGGCGGCGGTGGATCTTGCCTGCTACTCGCGCGCCGAGGACGCCGACTACGTCTACCGGACGCTGCTGGAGCGCCGGAAGAGGATCCTCGACTTTTACGGGGTGAAGCCGCAACGCGCCGACGCAACCACCGCGCCTGAATGAGCCGATCGCTGGAGAGGATCCTGAAGGTCCGCCGGCAGGAGCAGCCGCTGCTCCTGCTGATGGTCGGGACCATCGCCCTCTTCCAGTTCTGCCAGATCATCAACGAGAACTTCTCCGAGACGGTGTTCCTCAAGCGCCTCGGCGTCGCGCACCTGCCCACGACCTACTTCCTCAACTCCCTCGTCTTCCTCGCCCTCGTCTTCGCCATCAACCCGGTCGTGGACCGGACCGCGCGGACCCGCCTCGTCTCCGATCTCCTCCTCGTCTTCGCGGGGGTGCTCGTCGCGCTCCGGCTCCTCGTGTTGTCGGGCCTCCCCCTCGCGTACCCGGTCGTCTACATCGTCGTCAAGCAGATGAAGTACCTCTTCTTCATCGTCTTCTGGACGCTCGCGAGCGACATCTACTCCACGCGCAAGGCGCGGCGCCTCTTCCCCCTCATCGGCGGCGGGGCCGTCATCGGGACGATCGCGGGGAGTCTGTCGAGCGGGTGGGTCAGGGCGGTCGCCGGGATCGACAACGTGGTCCTCTTCACCGGCGCCGGGATGCTCGTCTCGTGGCTCCTCATCGGCCTCGGGAAACGTCAGGTGAGCCGGCTCTCCCCCGTCGCATTCTCCCCCTCCGGAACGGCGACGATCGCCTCGCTGGGCAGGTTCGTCCGGCGCGAGATCTTCGGGCGGCGCGGCGGTTCGCTGCTCAACTACCTGATCCTCCTCGCCCTCCTCCCCGGCATCGTCGGGCCGATCTACGACTACGTCTTCAACTACCTCGCCGACAGGACGTACCAGTCCGAGGCGGCGCTCTTCGGCTTCTTCGGCCTCTTCAAAGGGTCGTTCAACATCCTCATCCTCGCCTGCCAGGTGACGGCCGCGGGCGCCGTCTTCCGCCGGCATGGCATCGTCAACGTCCTCCTCTCCTTCCCCGCCGGCTACCTGTTCGCCTTCGGGGGGCTCCTCGCGAGCTTCCGGATCTCCGCCGCCGCGGCGGGCCGCGCCGGGCTCGAGGCGATCGACGCCGCCTTCTACAAGCCCGGCTGCCAGATGCTCTACAACATCATCCCCGCGCAGCTCCGCGGCCGGGTGGCGGCCCTCGTGCAGGGGGCGGTGCGGCGGGTCGGCGAGCTCGCCGGCAGCGGGCTCCTCTGGGTCCTCAAGTCGCACCTCTCCCCGCTCCAGCTGAATGTCGTGGGGCCGGTCTTTGCCCTCGCCTGGCTCTGGTGCACCTGGCGCCTTCGCCGCTCCTACTCCGACATCCTCTACCGCTCCCTGAGCGAGAAGCACGTGAACTTCGCGGAGCTGGAGGGCCGGGACCTGCGCTCCCTGATGTCGGCGCAGGCGCGCGCGGCGCTGGAGAAGAACCTAGACGCGGCGCGGCCCGCGACCGCCCTGATGGCGGCCCGCCTGTTGAGCCGGTCCGGTGTCGCGGGGTGGAGAACGCTCGTCGGCGCGCGCCTCGCGGGGAGGCGGCCCGAGACGCAGGCGGAGATGCTGCGCATCGTCTCGACCGGCCCGCCCGACGAGGCGGCGAAGGCGCTCCTCGGAGCGGCGGCCGCCGTGCACCCGTCCGTCCTCCCGGAGCTCGCCGCCCTGCTGAGGAGGACGGCCCCCGTCGACGGCGCGGGCCTCTTCAGGAAGTGGCGCTCGAGCCCGGACGCCCGCCTCGCCGCGGAGGCGCTCCTCGGCCTCGGGGCGCCGGACGCGGAATGGGGCATGCAGCGGCTCGATTCGAAGGAGCCGGGCGTCGCGGCCGCCGCCGTCTATTTCCTCGGGGAGGCGGGGTGCCGCGGCTGCCTCGAGCGCATCGCCGCCCTCGCCGGATCGGAGGCGCCGGAGCTGCGCGCCGCCTGCGCGGCCGCGCTAGGAAAACTCGGCCTCCCGCGTTCCTCGGAGCGGTGGCGCCTCCTTCAGGCCGATGCGGACCCGCGGGTGCGGCTGAAGGCGCTCGAGGGGCTCGCGGCGCTCAAGGATCCCGCGACGGTGCGGAACGCCGTCGAGGCGCTCGGCGACGAGGACGGGGCGGTGCGCGAGGGGGCGCGGGCGCTCATCGCGGGCCACGGCGAGGCGGCGATACCGCTCCTCACGGAGGCGCTGCCTCGGGCGGGGGTATTCACCCGGACGGCGCTGATGGCGATGCTCGACGATCTGGGGGTCAAGGAGCAGACGCTCCTCTCCTTCATCGACGCGAAGGTCGAGGAGGGGTACCGCGCGGTCGCGATGTTGCGCTGCGCGGAGGAGATCCCGCCCGGGCGCTCGCGCGAGGTGCTGTCGCTCCTCTGCCGCAACCGGCTGAGCGACGCGACGTACGAGGTGTTCAGGGCGCTGGGGATGCTCCTGAAGGGCGGGCAGGTGCAGTTCATACAGGAGAGCTACGACGACCGCGACGAGTCGGTGCGGGAGCAGGCGCTCGAGGCGCTCGAGAACGCCCTCACCCCGGAGATCGCGCGGAAGCTGTTGCCGCTTCTGGAGGATCTGCCGATCGATCTCAAGCTCGCGGCCGGGGAGCGGCACTACCGGCTGGGGGCGGCGACCATCGGGGGGATCCTCGGGGAGATGCTCGGTTCGCCGCACGGGGCCGACGCGCTCTGCGGGCTGATGTGCGTCGGGGAGGCGTGCCGGAGGGGGAGGCCGCCCGCGGCGACCGCCCTCCGCGAGACGGCGGAACGGCGCATCGCGGCGCTGAAGATCCAGGGAGGAAAGGCCGTGGAAGACCTGATGGAGAAGGTGCTGACGTTCAAGGGGGTGCCGATCTTCGCGCACCTCCAGTTCAAGGAGCTGCTCGCCATCGCCTCGATCGCGCGCGAGGAGACGTTCGATCCCGGCGACCGCATCATACGCCAGGGGGAGCGGGGCCACGCGATGTACCTGATCGTCTCCGGGAAGGTGCGCATCCTCTCGCACGCGGAGGGGGACGCGAAGGAGGTCCAGCTCGCCGCGCTCGGCGAGAACGACTACTTCGGCGAGATGGCGCTCTTCGACGACTCGCCGCGCTCGGCCACCGCGGTCGCCGACGGGCCGGTCACGGCCCTGAAGATCGAAAAGCGCGAATTCCGGGACATGCTCCGGGAGTACCCGGGCGTCTCGATCATGATCTGCGAGGAGTTCTGCCGCCGCCTGCGCCGCACCATCGGAAAGGTGGGCATCCGGGGTCAACTATCGTCTAATGACTGAGATGGGGCGGGTGGTCTGCTCGGGTCATGGCATGGGCACCGCGGATCGAAGATGCGGAAATCCGGCGCCACGCGACGAGCCGCGGGAACGAGCGGAGGGAGGTACTTCAGGGCGATGAGCGGTCAGTTCACGGTTCTGGAGAAGCGGGCGGGGTACACCAATGCGAACAGCCTGCGGTTGTATGCACAGTTCCGCGAGGGCACGCTGTATCCGGTCGATGCGGACAAGTACGGCCGCTGGGCCCGCCGGGCAGGGCAAGACGGCTATCCGATCTATCTGCCCCGGGGCTTGGACAGCATCGTGATGAAGAAGACCGCCCGCACGAGCGGCCTTCTCGCGCAACTGAAAGACGGCGATAAGATACCCGTCACCGGGAAGCTCCGGGAATCCCGTTACGCAAAAGACACGAGGGAACTCAGGGGCTTCGTCCACGTCGCCGAGGGGATAGAGCGCGGATGGGGACAGGATGATCAGGGGATACAACCCGACGGCGCCGATTGAGCGCGAATAACCGGATATCGATACGCTTCAGGGTAGGGGGGCTGTGGGTAGTTTACCCTGACACTTGCGCAAGTCGAGGTTTGATCCCGCTTTTTTTCTCGAGCATTTTCATTGAACAATAGTACAACGTTTGCGTCATCACCGGCGTTCGATCGACTCCGCCGATCGATTTTCTAGTCCGTCATCCATCCGTATTCGAGCACACCCGCCAAGCCATAATATTTCGCGCTCCCCTGAGCGCTGTCGAAATAGAACCATCGCGGCCAGGGCGGATAAAAGATCCCCTCTATCCACGTTTTTGTTCCGGCACTCTCGGGCCCGAAAGATACGTAGATGTCTGTCAAAAGATTGGCTGCGCACGCCAGAACGGTCAAGGAGGGATCGTAGTATGTCGAGCCGTCTGCCCCCACGTACAGCTTGATATCGCCGCCATGTATCTCCGGCAGATAGATGTTCCGCCAATCGCCGGAATCAATTTTAATCGTCAGGTAATCGCCGGCCTGGACGGCTATATCCTCGGAATCGCGCCCCACCCACAGACCCACCGGAGCGGGCGCGTAGCTGTTCAAGTCGGTGAAGTCGTTGGGGTTGTCATTTACAGAGCCGAGGCGAGACCCGGAGATGTCGCTTGCCAGCCCCAGGATGAAGAACCATCCGCCGTCTATGCTCGAGCGCGTGATGGAGATCTGCATGTAGGAGACGTCCCCCGCCACGAGGGGGTCGCTCTGGGCCGATGAAAAAGAGGCAACTGCATGCAGCACGCAAAGCACAGCGATCAGCTTTTTCATGCCTCCCCTCCTCTGTGCTGATCCAGCCGCTCCCGTCAACGACCCTGCCGCCTTCGGCGCGGCGGCCGCACATGGGCCTCCGCGACATGCACCGGGCATAGACGGCTTGCGTCTATTGCATGCAGCTCAAAATCGTCAAAGAGCCGATATACCCTCCTGGATCAATGGTAACTACTTACCGGGGGATGTCAATCACCCCACGGGGGACATTTTTAGGGGGTGGTTTGACGAGGTTGAAGATCGGGTTTCGACCAGCACGGGGCACTTATACGGGGGGCGGTTCAGGGCGGCGGCGGACGAGCGGCGGCAGGAGTCGATCCGGTGTCCGCGCCTGAACCCGGTGCGGCTGCAGAGGCGCACGGAGTTGTGGATCGACTGAAAAACAACGGTTTGGCGCGTAGGTCGGAGACGATGCGGGAGCAGCTCAGTAAATTGCACAGGGCTGAATTCGATTCGCACAGCTCCAATCCGCTGAAAAACGATAGATCCATCCGGATCTATGCCAACCCGCTGCCGGCGGATGGCACTCACCCCAAGGGGGGCATTGCGAGGGGATGGTTTGACGAGGCCGAAGACCAGGCCTCGACTATTACGGGGCACTTATACGGGGGGCGGTTCAAGGCGGTGGTGGTGGAGGCGGACGAGTATCTAAAGGAGTTGTCACGGTATTTGCATTTGAACCCGGTGCGACTGAAGAAGTACAAAGAATTGCCGATCGAGGAGAAGGCGAAGCTACTCAAGGAGTATCGCTGGAGCAGCCTGCGCGGCTATATGGGTTTGGGGAAACGGGATTCATTTGTGCTGTATGATACGGTATTGGGCTACATGGGCGGAGAGACGAAGGAAGGGGCGAGGCGGTATGGCGACTTCGTGCTATCCGGGTTGGGTACGGTGATGAAGAACCCTCTTGCGGATTCGCGGGCGGGAGCGGTGTTGGGGACGGAGAGTTTCATTGAATGGATCAGGAAGACCTTTGTCGACGGACGGAAATGGACTCGAAAGGAACAACCGCAGGTGAAACCGCTTAGGGGCGTGATTCCCGTGGAGGAGATCGCGCAGGCGGTGGGAGAGGAGTATGGAGTCAAACCCGCAGAAAATTTCAAAGTGCGTTCGCCGCATCGGGAGGCGCGGCGAGTACTGCTTGAGATGAGTTATCGGTTGAACACGAACTATCTACCTCTTCAGAAATTGGGGGATGAATTGGGGGGGATTGGAGGAGCTGCGATAACAAACAACCACATGCGTCTTCAGCAACAGATGTCGGATGATGCAAGATTAACCAGACGCGTGGAAAAGATCCACCGCAAGCTTTTTAGTGTATAGTAAAGGTCTAACCCCGAAGGCACGCCCCGAAGGTACGCGCGCCGATCACGGGACGGGGCGACGCGTTCATGGAGGCGGCGAAGACGTTCACGATCCGGTGACGGTCCGCTGGTCATGCATGCGGGCGGCGTGGACGCGAGGCCCGTGATACCGACAGGGTGGTCTCCGGCTGCCTCGCCCGCGCGTCACTTCGCGAACACGAACCCCGTCCGCGCCACGTTGCTCAAACGGCTGTCCTCGTCCAACGGGTCGGCCCCGCTCGCGCACAGCCCCCCGAGCCACTCGTACCGCCCCGCCGCCCACGTCTTGTCCGGCCTCATCCAGACCGCCGTGCCCCAGACGCTCCCGGGGGAGACCCGCATCCCCCTCACCATCGGCACCACCCTGTCCGAGAACGCGTTGTTCCCCACGTACCATCGCAGCCCGCGCGGCCCCGCGAGCGCGATATAGACGTCCGCCAGCATCCCCTGCGCCGCGTTCGTCGTGAGCGAGTAGTACAGTACCATCGGCTCGCCCGCGCGGAACGTCCGAGCGTTCATCCACAGCCCCGCGGTCGCGAAGGCGGGGACGGCGGTCGGCGTGAACGTCGGCGTGTGCGTCGGCGTCTGCGTCGGTGTATGCGTCGGAGTGAACGTCGGGGTGAACGTCGGGGTCTCCGTCGGCGTCTCCGTAGGCGTATGGGTCGGCGTGGGCGTCTCCGTCGGCGTATGCGTCGGCGTCGCCGTCGGGGTATGCGTCGGCGTTTCTGTCGGAGCCGCCTGCTTTATGCAGTAAAGGTTGCAGTCATGGGACCCGACATACACCCTCCCGTCGCTCCCTAGCGCGGGGGAGGAGGACACAAAGGCCTCTATGCCATAGCTCCACCCGAGCGTGCCGTCGGAATTCACGGCGTAGAGGTTGCTATCGTAGGACCCGAAATACACCCTCCCGTCGCTCCCCAGCGCGGGGGAGGAGGACACATCGTCCTCCGTGCCATAGCTCCACGCGAGCGTGCCGTCGGAATTCACGGCGTAGAGGTTGTTATCGTCGGACCCGAAATACACCCTCCCGTCGCTCCCCAGCGCGGGGGAGGAGTACACAACGTCCTCTATGCCATAGCTCCACGCGAGCGTGCCGTCGGAATTCAGGGCGTAGAGGTTGTTATCGTAGGACCCGACATACACCCTCCCGTCACTCCCCAGCGCGGGGGAGGAGGACACATCGTTCTCCGTGCCATAGCTCCACGCGAGCGTGCCGTCGGAATTCAGGGCGTAGAGGTTGTAATCGTCGGACCCGACATACACCCTCCCGTCGCTCCCCAGTGCGGGGGAGGAGGAATATGTCCCGTCCGCGGTGAGATAGCTCCACGCGAGCGTGCCGATGGAATTCAGGGCGTAGAGGCTGTTGTCGTAGGACCCGACATATACCTTCCCGTCGCTCCCCAGCGCAGGGGAGGATACCACACTGTCCCCCGTGCCAAAGCTCCACGCGAGCGTGCCGTCGGAATTCAGGGCGTAGAGGTTGTCATCCCAAGACCCCACATACAGCCTCCCGTCGCTCCCCAGTGCGGGGGAGGAGAAAATTCTCGATTCCGCAGCATAGCTCCACGCGAGCGTGCCGTCGGGATTCACGGCGTGGATGTTGTTATCGTAGGACCCGACATACACCCTCCCGTCGCTCCCCAGCGCGGGGGAGGATATCACATAGCCCCCCGTGCCATAGCTCCACGCGAGCGCGGGAATAGACGGCCCTTCATACACGCTCTGCCCCGTGTGCCCCGCGTCGCGGCGAAACATCGGCCACGGCGTGTCGGCGAGCTGGGCGTCCGTGGAAGACGCGAGCAATGACACACCGATGGCGAGCATCAGCGAGGCGGCAAACTTGGGCATAACTCCCTCCTATGGCATATGGCGAGCCGGTGATGCGTAGATTAACACCCTTTCGGGTGGCACACAACAGGTTTGGAGGGTATTGTAAGGTTTTGAGGGTTTGGAGGGCGATGTGTAATGGGTCAGTTATGGGGTGCATTGTTACCCCCCACCCCAACCCTCCCCCGCAAGGGGGAGGGGGATAATGAGCGAGCACCCCATAGCTGACCCTGGATCTGTTCCTTCTTCATCCTGAAATCCGGAAAAGTGGGGCAAGTCCTGGGGGATACGCATTGACATGGAGGGATGGTGTGGTATCCTAACCAGTGCATACAGAAAGGAGAATGTAATGAGCATTGGTATCCGTGCGTGCATCGTTCTCGCCGCCGTACTCGCGCTGACGCCCCATTATGCCGCCCACGCCACGCCATGGGCCGTCGTGGCGAACAGCGCGGAAGCCACCATCAGCACCATCGACCTTGGCACGACCCCGCCCACGCTGCACGGCCCGTTCCTGGCGGGCGAACTCGGCACGGATGACGGCGGCCTCTTCGACGTCGCGGTCGTCCCCAACAGCCCGTACATCCTCGTGACCAACTTCGGCGATGAGCTCCTGTTCCGCGTCGACGTCTCCGACCCGACCGCCCCGGTCGCCGCCGGGTCGATCGAGATCGGCTTCTCTGCGGAGGATGTCGCCGTCGCGCCGAACGGGAAGTTCGCCCTTGTCACGGACGGGGGCTATAAACACGAAGTGGCCGTCATCGACCTGGATACGTTCGCGCTTACGACCATTTCCACGCTGAAGGCGGGAGCCGCGCAGGCGGTGGCGATCGCACCCGACAACCAGACGGCCGTCTTCGTCGACTACTTTGCTCGCCTCATGGTCTTCGGGCTCGTCGACCCGGCGACCGGCATCGTGTCGGACTCGTCGCTCCCCACCGACGGCATGCCGCTCAACGTCGCGATCTCCCCCGACGGGCAGACCGCCATCGTGGCGAACTTCGGCAACACGGCGCCCCCGTCTCCGACGCTCGAGGCGCCGGCACCGATGAACGTCTACAGGATCACGGGTCCCGGAACGGTCGTGGAGGGGACGACCCCGATCGTGGAAGGCCTGCCGGGGTGTCAGCAGTCCGTCGCCTTCTCCCCGGACGGGAGCAGGGCGTACGTCGAAACCTGCACGTGGGCACCGTCGGGGACGCCCGTTCCCGAAGACGCCACCACGCAGCTCTCCTGGCTGAGCGTGACGGGGCCGGGGCAGGTGTCGCTCGGCGCGGCGGCAGCGGCGAACCTGTTGTCCAAGACGCACTACGCGTGGTTCGGCGTGGATACGCTGGCGGTGAGCGGGGACGGGAAGACCGCGCTCGCCACGAACACCTCCGGCAGTGATGCGGTTTCCAGCGTCTCCGCCGTCGATCTCTCCACGTGGAGCGTCAGCGCGATCGGGCCGGTCAGCACCGCACCGGCGGGGATCGCCATGCTGGCGACGCCGACCCCGACACTGACCCCGACACTGACCCCGACCCCGACCCAGACCCCGACGCCCATCCTCATGGGCGTAGCCAGCAGCAAGTCGCCGTCCGTCGGGGGGTCGTTTACCTTCTCAGCTATTTGCCAGCCCCTTAGCACGCCGTTCGACGCCTACGGCATCGTCCTTTCCCCGACGTGTGGCACGCAGTCCTTCAACCTGTCGGACCCGACGGAGCTCCGCCCCGGAGTGCAGCCGCTCGTCGCCGGTGTGCCGGGCCTCCCCACGACGTGGGAGGGGCTGCTGTACGGCCAGGCGGCGCTGCTCCCGTACACCCAGGGGCATACCTATACCTTCATCCTCGGACTTGTCCCGGCGGGGACGCCGCCGTCCAAGGAGAACGTCATCCCGGGATGTTACTGGGAGGGCCAGGTGGTCGTGAAGTAGGCGTCCTTCGAGTAGTGAGGTATTCTGCGCGGCCGTGGATCGCGATCCCCGGCCGCTTTTTTCTTCGCGTGGGGCTTCCGCGAAGCATCAGGGTCAGCCATCAAAGGCGCGGAGTCGATAGACATAATTCCTCCCTCTCGCGCAATACCACGGGATAAGCTATCTGCTCCGATCATACTAATCAGCATCCGTGACTCGGCTGCCATCCCGTCTCGAACCCGACTCCCTGCAATCATCAGGAATTAAGGCCCACGTCATATGGGACCGTTTCGTTCAGTCAGCCATCTGGTTCTCGTCATTCCGGCGGGAGGGCCGAGAAGGCCTCATCGCCGTGGGACATATCCCGCCCTTACGGGTCCAGCAAATCGTCGGTGCCGCGACGCGTTCAATAGGATTTCTCACATAATCGTGGTTCGCATGTTGTCCGCCGAGCGCACAACTGCTCCCAGCCCTTTGCCGACTCGCGTCGTGGTCGAAACGGAACATCATCCCATCCTCGGATACTGTGGGAGGCGGCGGGTCCCATTCACTTATGTCGGTTATGCCAAACCCTGATCCGGTTCACCGCCGCCGCCCGTTCTAGCCCACTAACTTCTTAGCGTCGAAAGTCACGCCGTCGCGTAGAATGAAGAAACAAACCTTGGCCAACGTAGTAGCCAGTGCCTTGATTGCCACCGCCCGGTTCGTCCGCTTCTCCTTGCGTTGATACCATGCACGTAGCTCCGGGCTAAACCGCACCGCATAAACCGCAGCCTCTACATATGCCCATGCAAGATATCGATTGCCGCTCTTGCGATTGCCTGCGCCCTTCTTGCGCTCATTGCTTGTGTGCTCGGCCTTCACTGCCCGACAATACGAGGCATAATTCCCAGGCTATGCAAACCGCTCGATCGGCCCAGTCTCCAGCAAGGCCATAGGGGGCTCCCCCGAGATTATCATGCGGCGTTGAGGAGTAAGGCCGCCGATAGGTGACTGAAGACTGGTGCGCTACAATCCAGTGCTTCGCGGATACTCAGCCAGGCTGGCAAGAGAAGAGCGTGGAAGTTATGTGCAGGGGGGGAGGCCTGACTGGCAAGGTGTCTTTACGCTTGCCTTCCGCCTACATAGGTGAGACCCCGACTTGCCTTTGTTCAGTCTATGGTCAGGATTTCCTTGTCGACGTTCCCGATATAGACGGGATTGCGTATGTCCGTCGTCTTCACCGGGTCGATGGCGCCGCCCTCGAGGTAATACGTCCCCTTCGGCATCCCCCTGAACTGCGTGTCGAAGATGGGATAGTCGGAGATGGGCGATGCCACGATAGCGACGCCGGGGAAACCGAGATACCCGATCGGGATCTCCGTGAACCCTTTCCCCTGCTCGCAGTAAAGCTCCTGACCGCTCGGCGTAATGAGCCGAACGAACGGTATGCACGGCACGCGGATGGCGGCGACGTCGGCCCTGACCGCGATCCAATCGGTCGTGAAGAAGGCCCTCTTGTTCGGCGTCAGGTCGATCGGGGGGGGCGACGGCAGGGTGCAGGAGTAGACGACCCCCATTCCCTCCGATCCCCCTTCGGTGGCGGTGCCGTAGAGCGTCCCCTTCAGCAGCAGGGGCGTCCCTGAGGGAAGCGATCCGGTCCCCCCGATAAGGCCGTCGAAGCGGTACCGCACCGCATACCCGCCCCCGGCCGCGTCGAGACTGAAGATCGCGCCCGGATCGCCCCCCCCCGCCGCACCGGACCTGGCGAAGACCATCCCGAGCGAGGTCACGGTGCCGTACAGCGTGGTCCCCTGCAGGACAAGGCCCGTGCAGAAGGAGGCATCGCTCGACAGTTTCTCAGTATATTCCCTATTCCCGCGTGAGAAAACGGATTCCTCCTCGAAGGCGTGGAGAATGGTGAAATCGGTTCCGTCCTTGGCGACGGAGAAAACCGCGGACGGGAGAGAGGAGAGGAAGAAGAACTCCTGCGCCGGGACGGTGAAACCGAAGAGGCGGTTCCCGTTTGAGATGAGCCCGCCGCGCGGGTTGGCCGTCTGCATGCCCGAGAAGTCGTACAGGACCCTGTAGTCGCTCCCGTCGTCGGCCATCGAGAAGAGTGAGCCCGCCTCGCGGAGGTATTTGCCTCCCATGGCGGTCGCCCCGTACAGGACACCCTTCTCGAGAAGCAGTTTCCCCACGGGTATCGCGCCGTCGGAAGGAGACCCGGCGAATTCGTGGAGCACGGTATAGGCCGTGCCGTCGGTCTTGATGGAGTAGGCAATCCCTTCGTTATGGGTCCCTCCGGTCTCGACCACGCCGTAGAGCGTGCCGCCGGCCGCCGTGACGGGGCCCGGGAAAGACAGGTCCGCGGCGAAATGGTGAATGATCCTGTATCCGCTGCCGTTGGCTTTGATGGAGTAGATAACGCCGCATCCGTTCTCGCCGCCGTCCTGGGTGGTTCCGTAGAGGACGCCGCCGGCCAGCGCGAGCTCGCTGTTCGGGTACGTTCCGTCGGATGCCGGGCCGAAGGAGTGAAGGATCGAATAGCCGCTTCCGTCGAGGTTCACCGCGTACACGGTGCCCTTGCCCTCCTCTCCGCCGTTGCCGGTGGTCCCGTAGATCCTTTTCCCATCGGATACGACCCCCTCCTCCGGCCATGCGCCGTCCGCGGGGATTCCGGCGAAATTGTGGAGCACCGTGTATGTCTGTGCCGATAAGCCCGCCGCGCAGCAAAGGAAAAACGCCGCCGCTACGATCACCACGCGCATGACGCAACCTCCTTTTGGTGCGGCGCGAAAGCAGGCGAAGATCTCTACCCGTTACGCCGCGGCAATCGTATCACGAGGGTGCAGGCGTGTCAAAGCGTTCGCGGACGCACCCCCTCAGGCGCGGGGAACGGGCGCCAGCGGGCCCGGCGCACGGCGTCATCCCGCTGCGAGGCAGTCGCGGGCGCGGGCGGCGACGAATCCCGCCAGGCCGCGCAGCGCGCGGCGCGCGGGCGAGTCGGGGAGGGGAACGAGAAGGGACGCGGCGTCGCCGAGCGCCTTCTCCGCCTCCCGGACGCTCGTCTCCAGCGCCCCGGAGAGGATGATCTCCCTCCTCGACGAGGCGACATTCCCCTCCCGGAAGCAGAAGGCCAGACGCTCCCGGTGCTCGCCCCGGAGGGTTTCGAGGGCCCGTATGAGCGGGAGGGTCACGCGGCCGCCCGCGATATCCTTGAAGCGGTCCTTGGCGGTGTCGGTCCCCGCGATATCGGCGCAGTCGTCGGCGATCTGGAAGCCGATGCCGAACCCGATGCCGAATTGCCCGAGGCGCTCCGCGAGCGGGGCGGGCGCTCCCGCGGTCAGGGCCCCCAGCCGGCAGCACGCCGCGAAGAGCGAGGCGGTCTTCATCGTGACGGTCTCCCGATACTCCGCCGCACGCATCGAGATGTCGTACCGCCGCCGCAGCTGGCGGAGCTCCCCCTCGCACACCTCCCGCGTCACGCGCACCATCGCCGTCAACAGTTCCGCCCCGCACCTCTCGGAGAGCAGCTCGAAGGCGCGCGCGAGGAGGTAGTCGCCGTAGAGGACCGCCACGCTGTTCCCCCAGGCGGCGTTGAGCGTCGCCGCGCCGCGCCGCACGGCGGCGTCGTCGATGACGTCGTCGTGCGCGAGGGTGGCCAGGTGGATGAGTTCGGCGGAGGCGGCGAACGGGATGCGCGCACCGTCCCCGGCGGCCGGGGCTGCCTGCGCGGCCTCCCCCGAGAGGAGGGCCAGGGCGGGCCGGATCCGCTTCGCGGCGCCCCCGAGACAGCGGCGCGCGAGCTCCCCCAGCCGCTCCGCGGCCGAGTCGAGACGCGCGCGGATGGTCTCCTCGACGCACTCGAGGTCCGCTGAGACCGGGCGGAGGATCTCTCCGAGTGTCGGGTTCATTCGACAAGCTTCAGGGTGGAGTCTGTCTTCATCTTCGTCACGGTGGAGAGGCGCGCCTCCCCCTCGGGGCCGTCGAGGCGCATCGTCATCGTGACGTCCTGTTCCGTCTCGACGCGGAGCTCGGCGGCACACCCTTTGCCGAGGTCGAAGAAGAGCGTCCCGTTCAGACGCTGCCGGAGGCGGTCGAAGACCGTCTTCATCCCGGCCCCCCCGGGCCCGGTCAACGGCAGGGAGACCGCCACATCCTTCGCGTCCATCTCCCCCTGCAGCGCGATCTCCGCGCAGCGCCGTCCCCCTCTGGTCGTCAGCCGCACGAGCGTGTAGCGGATGTCGAGGACGAGCGTGCCGGCGTCCTCCGCCTTCCCCCCCGCCGCCTCGCCGAGGGAGAGGGTGCGCTGCTCGACCCACGAGTTTCCCGCGGCGACGGGCCCGTCGGGCAGGAGGAACTGCCCGTGCTTGAGGAAGGCGTGCAGGTCCATCTGCGGGAGGATCGCCGCGACGCCCCCCGGCCGGGCGACGGAGAGGACCCTGCCGCGTTTGTCCATCGTGAAGGCGGTCGGTCTGGCGAAGAGGGCCTTCAGCCCGTCGAGCCCGGGGGCCTCCTTCGTCACCGTCTCCCCCTGGATGATCCGCGCCCCCTTCGCGTCCGCCTCGATGCGCACCTTGAGCGCGCCGCTTTCGTTCACCGAGCTGAACCGCTCGAAGGAGGTTTCGATCTCGGCCGCGCCCCGGGCGTCCACGTCCTTGACCGTTGTCCGGTAGAGAAGCTCCATCTCCATCCCGATCGGCATCTCCGCCGCATCCGGCCGGCCCGGGAGGCCTGACATCGAGGTCGTGCCGCTCCCCTTCGTGAGGAGGCGGTAGGTGAGCTCCTCCCCCTTCGCGTAGCGGTTCTCGATCACCACCGTCTTCTTCGCGCAGGCCGGCGCGAAGACCGCCAACGCCGCGCATGCCACGCACCACCGCGCCGTCTTGTTCACGCGTCTCCTCCCCGCGGCCCCACGGGCTCCGGGCCGCACACCGGTATGGTACCACATCGCGAGAGGCGGGACGGCTGTCGCGAAACGGTCCCGCGTGCCCGCACACGGGGCGGCATCAGCGCCGCTCGACGGTGACGCAATCCAGACAGATGCCCAGGTCCGCCGGCGCGGCGAACTCGGTCGGACGGCCCCTGCGGACGGGGGATACGAGCTCGAGCACGGCGCGGGTCCCGTGTGCGGGCAGCGCCGAGGCGGGGACCGAGACACGATACTCCCGGAACGAAGGGCCGACCTCGATCGTCGCGATCTCCCGCCCCCCGACGCGGACGCTGACCGGCACCGGGGGAACGCCCCTGCCCGCGGAGGCGCGAAGCGTCACGGCGACGCCGCCGGGTGCGTCCAGGGTCGGGACGGCGAGGGCGGCGTCGCCGTTTGTCCAGCGCGCCCAGCGCCGCACCGGGGCGCCCCCGTCCCGCTCCCATCGCATCAGGGGCCCGTGAAAACCGCGAAGGAGCGCGAAGGCGTCGACGGCGACGTCGATGACCCGGCGCCGGGCCGCCCCGGCGCGTTCCGCGGCGGGGACGACGCGGAAGACCCGCGCGACCGCCTCCACCGGGATCCGCCTCGCCGGGAACCCCCCCACGCGGTACTCGAGGTGGTCCGTCGAGAGGGGGAGGGCGAGGAGCGGCTCGAAGTCGAGGGCGGGGGAGAACGGCGTCCCGCCGCGCGAGATGTAGTAGACGCGGCGGCCCTCCTCGATCCAGCGCCCCATCACCCGCTCCACCCCGCGGCACTTCCGCGGTGTCTGCTCGGAGAGCTGGAGCACGTCGACGCCGTACGCGCAGTCGAGCGGCGCCGCCATCCCGCTCCCCTCGCAGACGTGGATCCCCCCCCGGTCGAGCGCGGCGGCGAGGCGGGCGATGAACTCGGCGGTCCCCGCGTAGTCGACCGGAAGGACGCGGCGCGTGTAGCCGGATCCCATCCGGGCGAGGAGGAGGAGCGCCACGGCGGCCGCCGCGCAGCGCCACCGCCTACCGCGTTCGGCGAGGCGGGCGAGGAGATACGCCGCGAAGAAGACCAGCGCGGGGAAGGCGAGCGGTATGAAGCGCCGGGCGGCCCACAGATACGACGGGAAGACCATCTTCCTGGCGACAAAGAACGCGCAGACAGGGGCGGCGATCAAAAAGAACGCCCCCCGCGCGCCGTCGAGCCCGCCGCGGATGAAGAGGATTGCGCCCGAAAGCGCGAGGACGAGGCCGAGCGGCACGGTCACCCCGCCCGCGGAAACGGGGTAGAGCAGCCAGCCGAGCTCGCGGAGGTTGCGCGCGTCGGGCCCGCCGCCGAGGCGCGGCCGGATATGGTACGCGTAGACCGAGAGGGCGACCAGCGCCGCCGCGAGCGCCCAGCGGACGCCGCTCGAAGCGGCGCGGCGCGCGGGGCGCCGCCGGGCGAAACGCAGCGCGGCGAGGAAGGCGAGGAACCCCCCGCCCGCGGCGACGAGCCGGAGCGGGGCGAGGCCGTGCGAGCGGAGGACCTCCGCCTGGCGCTCGAAATAGGGCCGGCAGACGGTCAGGTTCTGCACCGCGAGGTGCGCGGCCCCGAACGCCAGCGGGACCAGGAACGCGGCCGCCGCGCGGCGGCTCTTGAAGAGGAGCAGGCAGAGGAGGAAGGCGGGGAGGAGGAGGGCCGCGGCGAAGATGGCCAGCAACGCCTCCCCGAAACAGGCGCCCGCAAGGGCGGCCCACGCCGGCCGGTTCTCGTCCAGCGCCCGGGAGAGACAGAGGATCCCGGCCCAGAGGAGAAGCTGGGCCGAGATCTCCGCGGTGGGGAAGCGGACGCACCAGACCTGCGCGGCGCTGCCGGCGAGCAGGACCGCGGCGAGCGCGGCGGCCCTCTTTCCCGCGAGCTCGCGCGCCGCGAGGCCGAAGGCGGCGAGCGCGAGGAGCCCCATCCCGACATTCGTCCAGAGCGAGAGGCGGAGCCCCCCGAGGGCGTGGAGCGCGGCGATCCAGACGGTGTAGAGGTGGTAGAAGTGCGGGGAGACGATCGCGCGGTCGTGGTCGCCGATCGCCATCCCTCCCTCGTACCGCTGCGGGATGAGGTGGGTGAAGTAGAACAGCTCCCGGTCCGCGGGGGGGAGGGAGGCGAGGAGCGGGTCCCGGTACGCGATCCGGCCGGTGCGGGCGAGCCGGGCGCCGGTGTTGATGTAGGTGCCCGGGTCCCAGTTGCCGAGGACGTACTCGTACGGGGGGGAGTAGAGGGCGGCGGCGAAGAGGGCGATGAGGCCGGCCCAGGCGAGCGGCCGGAGGCGCGGAGGCGGGACGCCCCATCCGGCGCGCGGGGCGGCGAGGAACAGGGCGAGGGAGACGAGCGCCTGCGCGGCGAGGAGCGCCTCGAGCGAGAAGAGCGAGAGCTGGGCGAGGAGGAGGCCGATCCACGACGCGGAGAGGACGCTCCCGAGGGCGGCAAGGAAGAGCCACTCGCCGAAATCGCGCGGCAGCGGCCCGCGGCCGCGTTTGGAGGCGAGGCGCAGGAACAGGGCGCCCGGCAGGGCGAGGAGGAGCGGCGCCGCGGCGAGAAGGATCAGGGGGCGAGCCATCGGGTGAGGTGTCCTTTCAGCCGGCGCTCGAGCAGGCCCGGGTCGAACGCCGCCAGGCGGGCGCGCTGCCGGGCGACGACGCCGCGCCGGAGCGGCCCGTCGGCGAGGAGGAGCGCCATCATCTCGGCGATGCGCGGGTAATCCTTCTCGCGGTAGAGGACGCCGCTCCCCCCGAGCGTTTCGGGGACGGCGCCCGCGGCGTAGGCGAGGACCGGGACGTCCGCCGCCATCGCCTCCAGCAGCGGGATGCAGAACCCCTCGTGCTCGCTTGCGCAGAGGAACAGGTCGGCGACGCGGTAGAAGCCGGCGAGCTGGTCGGCGCGGACGTGGTTGGTGAAGAGGACGTTGTCGAGGCCGAGCTCGCGGGCGAGGTTCTTCAGGAGGGCGAGATAGCGCTCGAGCCCCATGTAGGAGCCGACGAGGAGCAGGCGCGCGTCCCGGCCGACGAAGCGGCGGTAGGCGGCGAACGCCTTGAGCAGGTCCTCGAAGCGCTTGTTGGGGACGACCCTGCCGACGAAGAGGATGTTCTTCAGTCCGTCCCGCCAGCGCCGCAGAAACTTCTCGTCGGGGCGTTCGCGTGAGAGCGGATCCCCGACGATGATCGGCATCACCTCGACGTGTCTGAACCCCGCCGCCACGAGCTCCTCGGCGTTGAAGGCGGAGTCGGCGAGGCAGAGGTCGGGGAGGGCGGCGAGCCCGGCGAGCTCCCCGCGGCCGCGGTCGAGGATGCGCTCCCGCTCGTCGTAGAGGGCGTGGAACCAGCGGCCCGGCGTGATGTTGTGGTAGACGAGGACGCGCGGGGCGGGGAGCGCGCGGAAGTAGTCCACCGTCTCGGAGCCGATGGAGAAGTGGAAGAGGGTGAGGTCGCCGGGGCGGGCCTCGGCGCGGTGGGCGGCGAGGTCGCGGGCCCGGCCGCGCATCCTCGGGGAGATGTGGCGCAGGGGGCAGAAGATCTCGGAGCCGTGCCCCCAGGCGCGGAAGATCTTCTGGAGGGCGAGGGCGTGGTTGCTGATCGCATCCCCCTCGACGAACCCGGCGACGATCTGGTGAACGGCCCGACGCGCCATGCGCCTCACCCTTTCTCCAGCCACGGTTCGAGCAGCGTCCGCAGGCGCGCCGCGACCGCCTCGCGCGAAAACGACGCGAGGCGCGGGAGCTGCCGCTCGACGATCGCCGTCTTGAGCGCCGGGTCCGCGAGGATCCTCCCGGCGAGCTCCGCGATCGCGGGGAACCTTTTCTCCTTCACGAGCACCCCCGCCTCCGCGAGCGTCTCGGGCACCGCCGCCGCGGCGTAGGCGATCACCGGGACGCGGAACTGCATCGCCTCCAGCAGCGGGATGCAGAACCCCTCGTGCTCGCTCATCGACAGGAAGACCGAGGCGGTGCGGTAGAGGGCGAACAGCTCGGCGTCGGTGACGTGGTTGAGGAAGACGACGTCGGGGAGGTCGAGGACCGTGACGAGGGAGCGCAGCAGGGCGGTGTACCGGTCCATCCCGGTCATCGCCCCGGCGACGATGAGGCGCGACCGCGGGTCCACGGTGTTGCGGTAGTAGTAGTAGATCTTGATCAGATCCTCCACGCGCTTGTTGGGCACGACCCTCCCGACCGAGAGGAGGTTCGCCGCCCCGTCCCCGAACCGCCGCAGGAAGACCGGGTCGGGGGCGGACGAGAGCTTCGCCGGGTCGGCGACGAGCGGCAGCACGCCGGTGGGGGAGAAGCCGAACTGCTCGAGCTCGCGGCGGTTGAACTCCGAGACGCCGAGGGCGAGGTCGGGGACGCCGGCGAGCGCCCGCATCTCCTCCCGTCCCGCCCTGAGGACGCGCGCCTTCTCCTCGTGGACGCCGTCGAACCAGTCGGCGGGGGTGATGTTGTGGTAGACGAGCACCTTGCGCGTGCGGAGGCGCGCGAAGTAGTCCGAGAGGGGGGAGCCGACGGAGAAGTGGAACAGGGTGATGTTCGACGGGTCGCCGGGGGAGGGGAGGCGGCGGTAGTCCTCGCAGAAGCGCTCGACGGCCGGGTGGACGTGGCGCGGCTCGCAGTAGAGCGTCGAGTCGAGGCCCCAGCCGCGGGCGATCTCCTGGAGGGCGAGGGCGTAGTTGCTGATCGCGTCGCCGCTGCCGAAGCCCGGGAGAAGCTGGTCGAGTCGCATGGTAGCTATTGTGCCACAGAGATCACGGGGGACGCAGAATCTTGTTGCCGCAACGTCAGCGGGAGGCCGCGGACTGCGCCCCCCTGTTGGGGCTTGCCTGGATCCATATCGCTGTCGGGAACGGGATCGATCCTGTTTCGACGCCGGTCCCGACGGCGATCCCGACGGCTGCGACGCCTGCGATTACAGCCCGAAGCGGCCGAACGCCTCCCGATAGCGCCCCAGCGCCGCGTCCCATGAGTAGTCCCGCTCCGCGTAACGTCTCCCCCCCGCGGCGAGGGCCTCGCGCAACCCCGGGCGTTCGAGGAGCAGGTGCACGCACTCCTCGAACTCGTAGTAGTCGCGGAAGGCGAGGCCGCCGTTGGAGCGGGCGCAGTGGCCCTCCGTCACGGCGCAGCGGGCGTTCACGATCCCCGCCGTCCCGGCGAGCCACGCCTCCATCAGCACGATGGAGAGGCTCTCGTTCACCGAGGGCTGGCAGAGGGCGAGGCAGGCGGCGTAGCCGTCGTGCTTGAGCTCCTCGTCGACGTACCCGAGATCCAGGATGCCGCCGGCGCTCTCGGGCGGGATCCGCACCTCGCCGGTGCCGAGGAGGGCGAGGGAGAGCGGCTGCGCGGGGTTATTCTTTTTGAAGACGCGCACGTACTCCACGAGGAGCGGGGTGTTCTTCCCCTCCTCGCGCCGGCCCGCGTAGAGGAGGAACGGGGTCGTGAGGCCGAACCTCTTGCGGAACCGCTCCGGGCGGTAGCGCGGGCGCGCCTCGAACCCCATCCCCGCGACCGCGGCGCGCGCGTCCTCGGTCTCGAAGAGGCGCCGGGCGAGCTCGCGTTCGGGGGGGCTGTTGAAGAGGATTCCGCGCACGCGTGCGAACATCTCGCGGAATATCCCCAAACGCGCGTACGGCTCGTCGTGGAGGCACGGGATCAGGAGCGACTTCTCGGGCGCGACGGCGCTCCCCGCCCAGGTGGTGCCGAACAGGTAGGGGAGGAAGATGAAGCAGTCGAACCGGTCCCGGTTGCCGCCGATGAAGTCGTAGAGCGGGGCGCTGTGGACGCTCCCCCTGATCCAGCACTCCTCCTCGCCGGGCGACACCGCCGCCCCGCGCGAGATGCGTTCCTGGATCGAGGCGAACTCCGCGGCCCGGTCGCGCGCGTCCACGGGGAAGCGGCGGACGGTTACGCCTCCGACCGTCTCCGTCCCGGGGCGGTAGTGGTTGGCCCAGGTGAAATGGTCGCGCGCGCAGGTGGTGAGGACGGTGACCTCGTCCCCGGACGCCGCGAGCCGCTCGGCGACGCCCTGGGCGAGCATCTCGGCGCCGCCGGCCGAGTGCACGCCGTAGCGTGGAACCACGAACGCGATTGTGCGCGCGGGCATGAGGGCCATTCCACCCGGGGGCACACGTACGGGTGCCCCGGGTATCACCGTGGGGTGCGCCCCGCTCGGACGCCCCTGATAGCTTTGAAAACCATTTCCCCCAGGGCACACTTACGTGTGCCCTGGGGCTGTGGAGAACTCCATAACAGTTTCATGGGGAATATGTTATATAATTCCAGTTCGGGCTTATTCGCCTCCGCTCTTCAGTTTCGCGAGCTCGGCGTCCACTTTGCGGTTCAGACTGACGATGGCGTTCACCACCTGGCAGTTGAACTCCTTCTGCTGGGAGAAGAGGCGGAAGGTGTAGAACTTCAGGAGCTTCCAGATCGCCTTCTTGAGCAGGACCGCCGGGGCGCCGAGGATCCCCCCCTTGGAGTAGATCGGGAAGTCGCCGATGTCCAAATCCCAGGTCTGCTGGATGACCTTCAACGAATACTCGAGGAAGTCCGCCTCGCTCTTCACCCCGCTCAGCTCCAGCGCCGCGACGCGCGAGAGGTCGTACCGGTCGTAGACCCCGGCCTCCTTCTTGCGGGCGACGCGGTCCTCGATCTCGCGCTGTATCGCCGCCACGTCCACCCCGTCGGCGCCGATCTGGAACATGCCTGTCATGCTGTCACCTCCCGGGCACGAACAACCCTCCGTCGCGGAGGAACCCCATCCGTTGTGCGTCAAGGGGCGCTCTCGCCCTCGTCGTCCGGCACGCGGACGGTCGCCGTGCCCGTTACGTAACCGGTCCGCGTGCCGTCCGCCCTGAAGGTCGGCGCGGTCGTAAAGTCGATCTCCAACGTGCCGTCCCGGCGCGGCGTGAAGAGGAGCTCCTTGAACATATACATATCGATATCGATTCCGCCGCGCCGTGCGCTCTCCGCGACATCCGAGAGGGTCAGCAGGTCGACCTCCTCGCAGTAGGTCATCAGCTCCTCGTAGTCCCTCGGCCACCTTTCGTTGTCCTCGTGGAACGAACGGCTCACCTCCGAGAGGAGGATGCGGGCCCCCGCGCGCCGCGCCTCGTCCTCGCCGAGCGGCCCGAAGGCGGCCGCACATCCAGACGAGGCGCACAGGGCGCACGCCAGGAGGAGGGCGCCGGGATGCGCGAGGCGCCCCGCCCCGTGCCGGACGCGCCCGCAGGATGCGGAGGCCGGCGATCTCATATCCGCTCCCACCGGCAGGGGATGTCCGCCACCCCCTCGGCCTTGCGGGGAGAGTCGACCCAGAGGCTGAACCGGTTGTCGAGCCGGTGGTAACTCGTCTTGTGGTCGCGGGTGTGGAGGGAGAAGGAGAAGTAGTATCTCCCCCGGAGGAGCGGCAGGGAGGGGAAGGAGAGGCGCAGCGTTCCCTCGCCCTCGATCGCGTCGATCGGGAACGGGTCGATAAGCGTGTTGCTCCCGATGCAGAGCGTCCCGTCGCCCTTGGTCACGGCGAAGCCGAAGACCGGGTCCTCGATCCGCTTCCCGGCGCGCCAGTCGAGCTCCACGACGAGCGGCTCCCCGCTCAGGATGCGCTCGACCGCCCCGCCCTTCCCGTCCGTGAACCGGACGGCGGAGATGACCGCCTCCTTCGTGCCCCACTCCCGCACGACCACCGCCCCCGCCTTCTGGAAGCCGAGGCTCTTGTACTGGTCCACCACCTGTCCCGGCTCGCCGACCCGGACGATCCTCCCCGCGTCGAGGAGGAGGACCGAGTCGCTCACCTCGGTGATGGTGTCGAGGTCGTGCGAGACGATGAGCATTGTCTTCCCCGCGCGCTTGAACTGCGCGATCTTCTCGATGCACTTCTTCCTGAACGTCTCATCCCCCACCGCCATCACCTCGTCGATGAGGAGGATGTCGGGATTCACCTCGACGGCGACGGCGAAGCCGAGGCGGACGTACATCCCGGAGGAGTAGTGCTTCACCGGGATGTCGATGAACTGCTCGAGCTCCGCGAAGCGCACGATCGCGTCGAACCGCTCGGCGATCTCCCTCCTCGTCAAGCCGAGGATCGAGCCGTTCAGGCGGATGTTCTCCGCGCCGGTGAGGTCGGGGTGGAACCCCGCGCCGAGCTCCAGCAGCGAGGAGACGCGCCCGCGCACCTCGACCGTCCCCTCGGTGGGGCGCATCGTGCGGGCGAGGATGCCGAGGAGGGTGCTCTTCCCGGCGCCGTTGGCGCCGATGATGCCGATCGTCGAGCCCGCCTCGGCGGCGAAACTGATCCCCTTCAGCGCCCAGAACTCCTCCCGCCCCTTCTGGCCGCGCAGGAGAGACATGGCGGACGCCTTGAGCGTGTTCCGCCCGGCGTGCTTGAGGGTGAACCGCTTCCCGACGCCGCTGACCTCGATGGATTTCATGATCTGATCCTCGGTGCCGCGGATCTTCACGGATCAACGCCGGCCCTTCGGCTGATCGCCGGAGATCCGTGTCGATCCGCGGCGAAACGAACGGCACTCCGCGGCAAGGCGTATAGTCCCGGTCAAAGCTCGTCGGCGAAGTCGGGCGCGTACCTCCCGAAGACCCGGACCCCCGCCGCGAGGACGAGCAGCGAAACGACGACCGCGGCGGCGGCCGCCGGCGCCCCCGGCCACGGCCCGCCGACGATGACCGCCCGGTACAGCGTGATGAGGCCCGCCATCGGGTTCAGCCCGTAGAGGGCGAGCAGCCAGCGCGGCACCAGGTCGTTTTCCGCGATGAACTCGTACGAGTAGATGACCGGCGACATGAAGAACCAGGCCATCAGGAGCACCCCGACGAGGTGCTCCGTGTCGCGGAAGTAGACGCTCGAGCAGGAGACGAGGAAGGCCAGGCCCAGGCAGAAGACGAGCTGGAGCGCGACGACGAGCGGAAGGAGGGCGAGCCGCGGCCCCCAGGCGAGCCGCCCCGCGAGCAGGGCGAAGACGAACAGGACGAAAAGGGAGAGGAGATAGTTCACGAGGTTCGCGAGGACCGTGGAGAGCGGCAGGATGGCCCGGGGGAAGTAGATCTTCTTCACCAGGTTCGGGTGCCCCGCCACCGCGCTGATCGAGTCGTTGCAGCACATCGTGAGAAACTGCCAGGCGAGGATGCCGGCGAGGAGGTCGGGGAGCGGCATCGGGAACTTCAGGAACCTGATGAAGATCCAGTAGACCAGCATCATGAAGAGGGGGTTGAGGAGCGTCCAGAGGAAGCCGAGGGTCGAGCCCTGGTAGCGGATCTTCAGGTTGCGGGCGACGAGCGTCGCCAGCATCTCCCGCTTGCCGATGATGTCGGTGAAAAGCCCCATGGCGGGCTCCCGGCCTCTCGATGCACGCGCGGCGACACCGCGCCGTTTGGCCCCGGGGGGGGCGTCCTACTCCCAGACGAACTTCTCCCGGGTGCCGGGCTTCGCCGCGGCGGCGCCCCGCGTTCCCCCGCGGAGGCTCCGCCGCGCGGACTCCTCGAGCCACGCGTCGATGACCGACTTCTTGAAGCGGATGGTCGTCCCGATGCGGCTCGCGGGGATGTTGCCGCGCTTGACGTGCCGGTAGACCACCTGCTTGTGCAGGTGCAGGTAGTCGGCGACCTGGTCGATCGTCATCACCTCGGGGAAGCGCGCGGTTTCCGCCGCGGCTTCCGCGGGTGCGGGGTTCTTCGCAATGCCGGCCATCGTCAGAGTTTCTCCCGTAGCGTCCGGTACAGTTCGGCGGAGAGGGCGCTTACCAGCCCGTGTGCGGTGTGCGCCGCCCCGCCGCTCGAGGCGCACAGGCCGCAGCTGTTGCACGGATAGACCTTGCTCTTGAGCCCGAGCTTCTCCCGGAGGGCGAGCAGCTTGTCGATCTCCTCCCGCGGCAGGGGCTTGACGGGGCCGAGCTGGCGCGCGGCGGCGCTCACCTGGGCGCTGTGCTCGACCTTCTCCAGCCGGTCGTAGGCGGTGAAGACGGTGTCGCCGACGGTGATCGTGCCGTGCCGCTCGATGATGAGGGCGTCGCAGTCGCCGATGAGCTCCGCGATCGCGCGGGGCCCCTCATCGGTGCAGGGGGTCGCGTAGGATGCGGTGGGGATGGAGCCGAAGATCATCACGATCTCCGGGAGCACGCACTGCGGGAGCTTCTGCCCCGCGAGGGAGAAGGCGATGGTGACGGGGGGATGGGCGTGCACGACGGCGCCGATGTCGGGGCGCTGCCGGTACGCCTCGAGGTGCAGGTACAGCTCGCCGGTCGGCTTCTTGTCCCCCTGCAGCTTCTTCCCCCCCATATCCGTCACGATAAGGTCGCGCGGGGAGAGGAACCCCTTGTTGATGCCGCTGGGGGTGCTCAGGAGGCGGCCGGAGCCGAGGCGGACGCTCACGTTGCCGTCGCTCCCGGAGATGAAGCCCCGGGCGTACATGCGGCGGCAGACCTCGACGATATCCTGGCGGTATTCGCGTTCCGATTTCATCGGCGGTTCCGGATCCCGTCCCCCCGCCGCGCCCGGGGGCCGCGGCGTCAGAGGATGAAGGCGTTCAGGTCCAGGTGGGGGTTCGGGATCACCACGCGGCGGACGAGCGCCCCCATCTCCTTGATCCGGTCGATGCCGGCCTGGACGGCCGCCTCGACGTCCGCCCAGGCCCCCGTGAGCACGACGAACGATTTTCCCCCGAGCCCGTTGCCGACGCGTATGAGGACGAGCTCGATCGCCGTCTCCTTCGCGGCGGCGTCCGCGGCGACGATGCAGGCGGGGGCGTTGAACGTCTCGATGACGCCCAGCGCCCCGAGGGCGTGGACCGGCGTGGCCGCGATGAGCGCCGGGACGACCTGCGCGTGCACGTTCGGCAGCAGCAGCGTGCCGGTGACCGCGCCGCCGCCCGCCTCGAGGCCCGCGTCGAGGGACCGCTGCACCGCCTCGACGTCCCCCGTGACCAGCACGAGGTACTTGCCGGGACAGATGCCGCGCGAGTCCACCACCGAGACCTCGGCCCTCTTCGCCATCGCGTCCGTGGCGAGGATCCCCGAGGCGATGCTGTTGAACTCGATCAGTCCGATTGCCGGTTCCATACCACCCTTGCGGTCGGCCGCGGCGCGGATGCGCCCCGCGGCGGCCTTGTGCTCACGCCGCGGCGATGACCACGGCGTCCTTGATCTCTTTCACCACGCCGGCGATGCTCGCGTGGTGCCGCGCCCCCAGCGCCCCCTCGGGGATCTCCGCGACGACCTGCCCCTTCCGCACGCGCTGCCCCACCTTCACGCACGGCACCGCCGCCGCGCCGACGTTCTGTTTCAGGGGGATCGACACGCGCGAGGGGGCGAGGCGTTTCGGGCTGAACGGCACCCTCACGTTGTACCTGCCGAGGCCGAGGCGGGCGACGAGGCGGCCGGTGGCGATGCGGGTGGTCTCCCGCGCCGGCCGGGGCGTCGGGGCGGGGGCCTTCCCCCCCGCCGCCCACCCGAGCGCCTTCAGATTCCGCTTGATGTTGCCGTTGATGCGGGCGATCGGGAGGCCCATCGGGCAGATGTAGAGGCCGCAGAGCTCGCACTCGCAGCACAGGTGCGCGGAGGTCGTGCCCGCGCCGGCCGGGAACGGGAGGCCGAAGAGGACCGAGCGCATGACCAGGTGCGGGTACAGCTCGTGCCCGAGCAGGTAGCGGGGGCAGATCATCGTGCAGAGG
Organism: Chlamydiota bacterium; assembly: GCA_012729785.1. Lineage (NCBI taxonomy): Bacteria > Pseudomonadati > Chlamydiota > Chlamydiota bacterium. The sequence goes on from JAAYCL010000027.1 coordinate 100,228, forward strand.
TCGCACTGGCAGCAAAACTGGCGCGTCACGTGCAGGCTCTTCGTGAACGGGACCGTCCGCCGGCGGACCAGGAGGTGGTCGCGGGGAAGGACCACCACGGCGCCGGTCGTCTTGGTGAGCGGCTGCGAGGCGTCGTAGGAGAGCTTCCCCATCATCGGCCCCCCGAGCATCAGGGCGTACTCCTCGACCGTCGGCCCCCCCGCCGCGTCGATCAGCTCCCCCCAGGCGATCCCGATCGGCGCCTCGAAGGTGGCCGGCGCGCGGACGGCCCCCGCGACCGTGACGTAGCGGGAGACGACCGGCCTCCCCTCCGCGGCGTCGGCGATGTTCTTGAACGTCTCGACGTTGCTGTTCGCCACGCCGACGTCGAGCGGGAGCCCGCCCGCGGGGATCACGCGGCCGGTCGTCTCGTAGACGATGACGAACTCGTCGCCGGCGGGGTAGGCGTTCTCGAGGAAGGCGAGGCGGATGCGGCTCTTCTTGCCGAGGGTTTTCCTGAAGGCGGCGACCGCGTCCCGGTACTTCTCCTTGAGCCCGACGATCCCCTCCCCGGCCCCGGTCGCCTCCATCACGAGCTCCATCCCCCGCACCACGCGCGCCGCCTCGCGCGCCATCAGGTACTGGTCGTTGTGGAGGAGCGGTTCGCACTCGGCGCCGTTGGCGATGACGACGTCGACGCGGGCGTCGATCTTCTTCCAGGTGGGGAACCCGGCGCCCCCGGCGCCCACCACCCCGGCCTGCTTCACCTTGTCGATCAGCGTTGCGGTCATCTCTCCCACTCAGGCCGCGCGATCCGGGTGCGCCGCCGACCGGCGCGGTTCCGCCCTGGCCGGGCCGGGGGTCCGCTATATGCGCGTGTCCGCGCCGATCCGCGGCCCCCCGCGTCTCAGACGATCCGGAAGTAGTCCACGAGCGTGCAGCGCCGCACCCGTGTGAAGTCCTTCGCGGAGGTGAGCCCCTCGCCGGTGGGGCTCGCGATCGTGAACGAGGTGTACCCCTCGCCGCCGAGGCCGAGGCCGCAGCCGTTGGAGCCGTTCTTGACGAAGATCGAGCAGTTGACGAGGCGCGCCATCTTCGACAGCTTCTCGATGTTGCGGGAGAACATCGACGCGGTGTGGCGGTAGCCGTGCTCCATCTCGAGGGCGAGGTCGATCGCCTCGTCCACGTGCCTGGCGCGCGTCATCGGGAAGACCGGCATCAGCTGCTCGGACCAGAGCAGCGGGTGGTCCCGCTCGACGTCCACCAGCACCAGGCGCGTCTCGGCGGGGGCGCTGATGCCGAGCTCCTTCAGGATGACCGCGGCGTCCTTGCCGACCCACTGCTTGTTCACCACGCTCTCGTGCGGCGGGGCGTTGCGCTTCGAGATGACGAGGTTCGTCAGGCGCTCGATGTCGCGCCCGGTCACCTCGTGCGCCCCGTGCGCCTTCATCTCCGCCTTCAGCCGGTCCGCGATCGACTCGACGGCGATGAGCTCCTTCTCGTCCACGCAGATGATGTTGTTGTCGAGGGAGGCGCCCGCGACGATATCCTTGCCGGCCTTGGCGATGTCGGCGGTCTCGTCCACGACCACCGGGGGGTTCCCGGGGCCGGCGCAGATCGCCTTCTTGCCGCTGTTCATCGCGGCCTTGACCACCCCGCCGCCGCCCGTCACCACCACGAGCCGCACCTTCGGGTGCTTCATCATCTCGCCCGCCGTCTCCTGCGTCGGCTCGCCGATGCAGCAGAGCAGGTTGCGCGGGCCTCCGGCCGCGGCGATCGCCTTGTTGAGGAGCCGCACGGTGAAGGCGGAGGTGCCCTTGGCGGTCGGGTGGGGATTGAAGACGACGGAGTTGCCGCCGGCGATCATCCCGATCCCGTTGCAGATGATCGTCTCGGAGGGGTTCGTGCACGGGGTGATGGAGCCGATGACCCCGTACGGGGCGCGCTCGACGAGGGTGAGGCCGTGGTCGCCGGTCCAGGCGATCGGGCGGAGGTCCTCGGTCCCCGGGGTGAGCCGGGCCACGCAGAGGTTCTTCTTGATCTTGTCCTCGTAGCGGCCCAGTTTCGTCTCGTCCACCGCCATCCGGGCGAGCGTCTGGGCGTTCTCCTCGGCGGTGCGGCGGAGCACGGCGATGATCTCGCGGCGCATGTCGAGCGACTGGGCCTCGAGCTCGCGCTGGGACAGCTCGGCGGCCTTGAGGGCGGAGTCGACGTCGGGGAAGACGCCGTCGCCGGGGGAGACGCCCGCCGCCGCGGCCTTCTCGACCGCCCCTTCTTCGGCGAGGCGCCTGATGACGTTGTCGACGATCGCGGCGATCTGCGCTTCGGTGAGGTTCATAGGTCGCTCCGTCTAGTGCGCCCGGACGCGGCGCGGGTTCATCGCTTCGTCGGCGCGCCGTCCGCCTCGGCCTTCCGGTACTGCAGCGTGCCGTCGAGGTCCCACGAGTCGACGATGCCGAGGATCGTCGCGTCCGCGGGCTTTCCCTCCGTGGCCGCCGTGTAGCGGGCGGAGGAGCCCGAGACGTAGAGCACCACCTCGCCCACGCCGGCGCCGACCGAGTCGGCGGCCACGACGAAGACGCCCGTCGGGGCGCCCCGGAGGTCGAGCCGCTCGACGAGGAAGAACTTGAGCCCGCCGAGCTTCTCGTCTTTCTGCGTGGAGACGAGCGTACCCACCACTTTGCCGAGGAGCATTGTGGCCTCCCTGCGAGGGTTCAGGGCCCGGGAAACGGGGAGGGGCGCCGCGGAGGCCGCGGCCGGCCCCTCGTCCGGGGATCCCGGGCCCGCCGGTCAGTCCTTGGCCGCGGAACGGCCGAGCGGCAGGACCGCGTCCACGTTCACGTGCGGCCGCGGGATGATGTGCACGGAGACGAGCTCGCCCACCTTCTCGGCCCCCCGCGCCCCCGCCTCGGTCGCCGCGCGCACCGCCGCCACGTCGCCGCGCACGATCGCCGTCACGTAGCCGCCGCCGATCTTCTCGTAGCTCA
>JAAYCL010000028.1 GCA_012729785.1 Chlamydiota bacterium
CGTAGCCGCCGCCGATCTTCTCGTAGCTCACCAGCTCGACCTTCGCCGCCTTCACCATCGCGTCGGCCGCCTCGACCATCGCCGCGAACCCCCGCGTCTCGATCATCCCCAGTGCCTCTGACATCGCGTCCCCCTTTCAGCCGTTTGCGCGGCATGCGCCGCGCCGCTCATTCGCCGCCCTTGCCGGCCTGCTCCTTGCCGGAGATCGCCTCGATCGCCCTGGTCGCCGCCTCGCTGCCGACCATGATGTCGCGCTCCTCGCCGCCGAGGTAGAGGCGCCCGAAGCGCCCGACCGGGCGCACCTCGACGAGCGTCACGTGCGACGCCTTCTCCGCCTCGTTGGCGGCGATCGTCACGTAGGCGGCGGGGTCGGTCTCCATCGTGTAGAGCGTCTGGTCGCCCAGCAGCATCGAGCCGTCGCGGCCCTTGTTGATGAGCTGTGACTGGTACGGGCTGATGCGGCGGATGATGGAGCTGGAGACGACCTTGGGCTTCAAACGGTCCTCCTCCTTGAGGCCCAGGTAGTCGAGGATCGCCTTCCCGGCGTTGAGGACCTGCCCCTTGTCGTCGGAGTGGACCTCGAGGCAGCCGTAGGCGCGCTCGACGACCTGGACCGCCGGGCGGCAGGTGGTCGCCTTGAGGGCGACGTCGAGCGCCTTGATGATCTCCATGCCCGGCGCGACCTCGACGTACAGGGAGGCCATCCCCGCGACCGGCATGAATCCCTTTGCCGCGGAGGCGACGAACGAGGCGAGCTGGGGCTGGAGACTGTCGATGAAGACGAACGACCGGAGCTGTACCATAGGGCCTTCCCCTTTCGCTGTGTCCGCGGCCGCGGACGTGGTGGCTCTGCGGTGTTCAGCGCGTACCCGCACAACGCGCCAAGAATAGGGGAACGGCCCGGCCAAGTCAACCAGAAATCTTCGATGGACGATTGTATACTATTTTGCGCAATAGAAGATGGACGCGCCGATCCGTTCGGCGCCGCGTCGCGCGCGGAAAGTCGCGGCGGCGGGCGGCGTTCAGAAAATCCGGAAGCGCCGGCCGCGGGCCGGCGCCGGCCGTCGATGACGACGCCCGGCCGAAAGGTTTTCGGGGAGGGACGCGGACCCGCGGAACGCGGCCGGGGCGGGGCGCCTTCGGGATGAAACGGCGCGGTCGTCTGTGCTATAGTGCCCGCGGGGAGGGGACGATGCGGCGCGTCTGGATTCCGGCGGCGGTCGCCGTTGCGCTCGGGGCGTTTCTCCGCCTCGCGGGTCTCGACCTCGTCTGGACGATCACCGACCAGACGCGCGACCTCCTGCGGGCGTTCGAGATCGCCCGGGGAAGCGCCTTCCCGTCGCTCGGCCCCGCCGTGGGGCCGTCCGCGTTCTGTCTCGGGCCGCTGTACTACTACCTCCTCGCCGTCCCGGCGTTCGTCGCGGGCGAGCCGGGGAGCGTCTTCCTCTTCGTCGTGCTCGTGAACGTCGCGGCGCTCGCCGCGTGCTTTGTCGCCGTCCGGCGCTGGCTGGGCGGCCGTGTCGCCGTGCTCTCGCTCTTCCCGTACGCCTTCTCGGCCCCCTGGATCATCAGGGCGCAGGTCCTCTCGAACCCCACGCTGATGCCGCTGTTCGTCGTCCTCTTCTGGGCGTGCGCGACGGAGTGGGTTGTCGGAAGGAGGGCCTCCGCGCTCCCGTGGGCGCTCGCCTGCCTCGCCGCGCTGCTCCAGCTCCACCTCTCGACCGCGGTCTTCCTCCCGCTCCTCCTCGTCCTCTGGCTCCTCTTCCGCCCCCCCCTGGCCGGCAGGGGGGGGGCGTGGGGGATCGCGGCGGCGGCGGCCCTGTGCCTCCCGTACCTGTGGCACGAGTGCCTGAACGGCTGGGCGAACACGCTCGGCCTGCTCGATTTCATCCGCGGGGCCGTCCCGGCGGGGGGAGGCGGCGGGGCGGGCGGCGTCGTCTCCGATCTGCGCCTGTGGCTCACCGCCGGGCCGCGGTTTTTGAGCGAGCTCGCCCCGGGCGCGTCGGCCTGGTACCGGGTCTTCCTCACGGAGAATCTCCTCGCGGCGGGTGGCGCCGCGGCCGCGTGTGCCTACGTCGTCACCCGCATCGCGCGGCGGAGCGCCACCCGCGAGGCGCGCGTCTGCGCGGTCTTGCTCGTCTGGTTGCTCGGAACCGTCGCGGCGGCGCTGGGAAGGAGGGGGGGGATCTGGCTCTACTACCTGGACGCCGCGTATCCGGCGCCGTTCGTCTTCATGGGCATCTTCCTCGCCGCGGTCTGGGGAGAGGGGAAGGGGGCGGGGGGCGCGAAGGGGGGCTTCGCCGCCGCGGCCCGCGCGGCGGTCGTGCTCTACCTCGTGCTGCTCGGCGCGTTGAACGTCACCGTCCTCTGCAGGTTCCGGGCCGAGACCGCGCGGCGCGGGACCGCCTCCCTCCCGAGCTTCTGGCTCAACATCAGGTCGATGCGCGCGTGGCCCCGGGAGCGGTTCAGGTTCCTGTCGGTGATGCCGCAGCGGTATCGGAGGGAGCTGGCGGAGCTGTTCGTCGCGCGCGAACGGCTCTCCTACGGCGAATGCGCCCGGCGGATCCACGGACCGTACGCCGAATGCTTCAGGGAGGACAAAGGATTCTGGATAGGGTGGATGGAAGGCGAACCGGGGTCCGCCCCGGAGTCCGTTGTGGGGCAGACCGGGGATGCAGACGGCCCGGATGCCGCGGTGAGGAGGGGGGGGGAGGCGCGGCGAAGCGGCCGGGTGAAAACCGCGGACAGGGCGGGCGCGGACGCCGGGGAGATCCACTACCTGATCGAGGGGCCCGACACGCCGCTCGTCCCCGCCCCGGAGGCCGCCTGGATTCCGGCGGGGCCGTTCAGGATCGCCGCGTTCCGCCCGGCGATGCGTGTCCGGGCGCTCGAGGCGCGCAGCGCCGCGGGCGCCCCGCTCGGCTCCCTCGAGATCCCCACGGGGGGCGCGGGATTCGCGTTCCCCGGCCGGTCGCCCGTCTACCGCTACTGGGAGCCCGCGTTCAGGCCGGCGGTGCGCTCCGTTGTGCTGGAGGGGGAGGCGGAGGTCGGCGAGGGCGCGGAGGCCGTCGCCCTGTGCATCGCCGTCAGGAGCGCCGCGGCGGTGCGCGTCGGGGATGTACTCCTCGACGGTGCGCCAGTCCCGCTGCGGAGCGCGCGGCGGCTGAAGATGCTCACGCTGGTGAACGAGTTCACCGGGACGGTGCGGGAGTGCCCCCCGCCCGGGCGGCGGCGCCTCCGGTTCACGCTCTCGTCAGACGCCCCGCTCGCCTGCGACGTGGACGTGTACGCGTATCCGGCCGCCGCTCAGTAGTCGAGGCGGGCGGTAGCGCCGCCCGGCCCCAGCGCCGACTCCACCCGCCGCCATTCCTCGCCGAGGCGGACGGACCAGTTGCACACGAGGAGGCCCGCCGCGGCGGCGAAGACGGCCAGGCGCGCACGATTCCTCCCCCCCCCGGGACACGCCAGTCTCCCCGCGAAGACCGCCAAGACCGGGACAAGCGGGAGGTGGAACCGGCTCTCCCCGAAGAAGAGGAAGTGCGCGGCGCCGACGTAGAGCAGCGCGAGGGACAGGATCCCCCACCCGCCGCCTCGGCCCCCGCCGCCGAAGCAGGCGCCGGACAGGGCGAGGAGGGCGAGGACGGGGAACCCCGCCACGATCGCCAGCGCCGCGGGGAGGAGCAGCGCGCGGGGCACGGGACCGAACAGGTTCCTGGAATAGCCCCAGGAGAGCTCCCGGATCTCCGGCCCGGCCAGGTAGCCGAGCTTCCTGATCCCGAGGCGCAGGAAGCCGCCCGGGTGCGCGGCGATGAAGCGCGCCCCCGCCCGGTAGCCCGCCGCCGCCCCCTCCGGGCAGACGACGACGGCACGCGACCGCCCGTCCTCCTCCTCGATCCGCCACTTTCTCCAGACGGTTTCTCCGAGTTCGGGGAGCATCGAGGGCTCCTGGCGGCCGGTCGCGGCGGGGTTGTTGCCAAAGAGGAAGTTGTAGCCGCCGTAGGTGTCCAGCGGCACGAACCTCCCGTACCGAAGGGCGTTCCGCGCGGTCCAGGGGGCGAGCGCGGCGGCGGCAACAAGGAGGAGGAGCGCCCCGCGCCTCCACCCGGCGCGCAGGCACAGCCACGCCGCCGCGACGGGGATGAAGCCGGCCGCGACCGACCGGGTCAGGCAGGCGAGGCCGAGGAGGGCGCCCGCCGCCGCGCACGCCCCGGCGGCCGGGGGCTCGTCCCGGGCCAGGACGAACAGCGCCGCTGCGAACAGGAGGGTGTACAGGGTCTCTGACATCAGGAGGCCGGTGTAGACGATGAGGCCCGGATAGCAGGCGACCAGGAGGCCCGCGACGAGCCCCCCGCGCGGGCCGCAAAGGCGCCGGGCGGTCTCGAACGCGAGGAGGGCGGTTGCCGCTCCCAGGAAGGCCTGCGCACAGGCGGCCCCGACGCGCCCGTCCCCGACGAGGCGGTAGACGGCGGCGAGGAAGAGGGGGTAGAGCGGCGGGCGCGTCGCGTGGCCGTACGAGCCCTCCCGGGCGACGGCGACGGCCTTTTCCCGATACTCGAGCATGTCCGCGAAGAGGGGGCCGCGCGGGGGATGCAGGGCTGCAGGCGCCCTGAGGGCCAGGGCGAGCAGGAAGACGAGGGCGGCGCCTCGCCTGCCCGGCCGGTTTTCTGAACGAGTGCGCATCGAACGGCCCCCGGGACCGTGATAGCATACCACAGGCGGGGGCGGGGAGGCGCAAGCCCGCCCGCTTTTGCCGTTTACCCGCCCCGCTCCATCTGCTACACTGGGCCCGTCAAGAGGAGGGAGGGGGAGATGATGACGATGACCCGCGAGCAGCTCCAGTATCTCTGTTGCGCGATGGCGGTCGCCGCAATGGTGTTTGTGTTCGTCCGCCGCCGCGCGCGTTCCATCGAGTGGCGCATCCTGTTTATGGAGCTGCCGATTCTTCTCGTCACCCTGATCGCCTGCATCCTCCTCTCCTACGAGCGCCGGTCGCCCGTCGACCTCCTCACCGCCCTGATCCTGGTGGAGCTGGGCGTTTTTGCCCGGATCTACGACGCGTGCCGGGAGTACCGGAGCGAATCCGGGACGCTGCGCCAGATCGGGAGCATCTACATCCTGGCGGGCCTTGTCTGCGCCCTGTCCGGTTTCGCCGGTTTCCCCGTGCTCCTCTGGATCATCCCCCTGGCGCTCTTCTCCGCAGGGTACTTCTTCCTGCGGGGCAAACGCGGGGCGGCGAACATCTGCAAGGGGCTCGGGGTGCTCGTCTCCGTCGGCTTCATCGCCTCGATCGTCTATGACGCGTACGAGGGGGGGCCCGCCGGCCGGGGCGCGAGCCGGCGCGCGGGCGGCGCGCTTCCCGAGGTCGTCAGGCCATCGTTCGTCGAGCAGCTGCACGCCCGCAACGAGCGGGTGGAGACGCTCGAGGCGAAGCAGAAGCAGCTCGTCGACGACCTCCAGCGCCTGAAGGCGATGCAGCGGGAGGCGGAGGGGCGTCTGGAAAAGGAGGCCGCGCTGCGGCAGGCCGCGGTCGAGAAGGCCGCGGCGATGGAGAAGGCCGCGGCGTCCGCGGACGAGGCGGTCAGCCGGCTCAAGACGGAGCAGGAGGAGATGGCCGCGGCGATGGCGAAGGAACGCGAGGCGAGATCCGCGGCGGAGTCGAAGCTGGGCGAGTTCGAGAAGACCAGGGAGGCGGCGCGGGAGAGCCTCGCCGCCATCACGGAGAAGCTCACCGACGCGGCGGAGAACCTCAAGCGGGTCGTCGCCGAACGGGACGCCCTGAAGGCGGAGCTGGAGGCGCTGAAGGCGGCCCCGCCCGTTTCCGGCGCGGGAGAGGGGGCGACCGACCGGGCGCGGGAGGGCCTCGCCGCCGCCGAGGAGAACCTCAAGCAAGTCGTCGCCGAACGGGACGCCCTGAAGGCGGAGCTGGAGGCGTTGAAGGCGGCCTCGACCGTTTCCGGCGGGAAGGTGGAGGAGCTCACCCGGCAACTCAAGGAGCGTGAGGAGGCGCAGGCGAAGCTGGCCGCCGAGGCCGCCCGGCTCCAGGAGGCCCTCGCACGGGTGCGCGAGGCGGTCGCGGCCGTTCCCGCCGCGCCAGAGCAGGAGCGCTGACAGTGGAAACAGGCAGGATCGGGATCATCGGCGGCAGCGGGCTCTACGATATGGAGGGGATCGAGGGGATCCGGCGGGAGTCGGTCGACACCCCGTTCGGGAATCCCTCCGACAGGTATGTCATCGGCCGGCTGCATGGGCGGGAGGTGGTCTTCCTCCCCCGGCACGGCGTCGGGCACCGGCTCATGCCGTCCGAGATCAACTACCGTGCCAACATCTTCGGGATGAAGAAGCTCGGCGTCTCCTGGATCATCTCGGTGAGCGCGGTGGGAAGCCTCCAGGAGAAATACCGCCCGCTCGACATCGTCATCGTCGACCAGTTCCTCGACCGAACCACCCGCAGGTGCTCCACCTTCTTCGGCGACGGCCTGGTGGTGCACATCGCGTTCGGGGAGCCGGTCTGCAAGGCGCTCGCCTCGATCCTGTACGAGTCGGGGAGGGAGATCGGCGCCTCCATGCACCTCGGCGGGACCTACGTCAACATGGAGGGTCCCGCCTTCTCCACCAGGGCGGAGTCGGAGGCGTACCGGAAGATGGGGATGGACCTGATCGGGATGACCAACCTCGTGGAGGCGAAGCTCGCGCGCGAGGCGGAGATCTGCTACGCCACGATGGCGATGGTCACCGACTACGACTGCTGGCACCCCGAGCATGAGGCGGTGACGGTCGAGACGGTGGTGAAGAATCTGCTGAAGAACGCCGAGACCGCGAAAACGATCATCAGGAAGGCGGTCGCGAAGGTGCCGCCGGTCCAGGGGTGCGCGTGCGGCCGGGCGCTCGAGACCGCCATCATCACGCAGCGCGACGCGATCCCCGCCGAGACGGCGAAGCGCCTCGGCCTCCTCGTCGGCAAGTACCTCGCGGCCGCGCGCTGACGCCCCGCGGCCTCACGATCCCGACGAGATCCCCGTGCTCATGCTCGTCCCGGCGCCGCCGGTCGTGACCGGCGCGATCGGAGCGGCCGACGGCTCCGCGGCCGCAGAGGCGCCCGACCGTCCCCTGGCGCTCCGCGCCTTCGCGCGCTCCTCGGAGGCCTTCTGTCGCGCCTCGATCCCGCGTGCCGTCGTCTTCATCGTCGGCTTTCCGCCCGGCAACCCCGGCTTGCCGCCCGCCGCGGCCGTCCGGATCCCGCTGAAGTAGACCGGCTCGAAGTTCTTGGCCGGGTTGCGCACCCCCGACGACTGGAACAGGCGGCGGTTCTCGATGTCGGAGGTCGTGGCGATCGATTCGACCGCCCCGCGGTTCAGGAAGGTGGTGACGATCTTCCCGCGACGCGGCATCCGCACCTTGACGAGCTCCTTCGTCTCCCGGATCACCTTGCACTTGAGCGTGCCGCCGTTCTTCAGCGTGATGGTGTCGGCGGCGCCGGCGGCGGCGCCGAGCGCGAGGCAGAGGGCGGCCGCTTTGAGCGCCGCGAGGAGGCGGGATGCCGCGGGGGTCGGGTGCACGGTGCGATCCTCGGTTTTCACAAGTGTACCATATGCTGCTACGGCGCCGCAGGGCGAAATGTTCTCCGCTTCGTGTCGATGTGTTAGCATAGTGCCCGCGCACGACGCGCGCCGCGGAGGGAATGCGAATGTCCGACAGGGTGCCGCCGCGCCCCGCCCCGCGCTTCGAGACGGTCGGCTTCGAGGCGTACGCGGGCCCGAACCGCCTCTTCGTCGAGGGGGCGCGCCCGGAGATGGAGACGGGGCTGGAGCCGGTCGTCTTCGTCGGCGGGGCGTTCGACGGGAGCTGGATATGCCGGCAGCAGCTTGACTACTGGGCGTCACGCGGCCGCCGCGCCTACGCCCTGAACCTTCGCGGCTACTACCGCAGCCGCGCCCGCGGCATCGCGCGCCTCACGCATCTCGACTACCTCGACGACATCCTCGCCGTCCGCCGGCGCTTCCGCCTCGAGGAGGCGGTCTATGTCGGCTACAGCATCGGCGGGCTCCTCGTGCAGAAGCTCGCCGAACTCCACGGCGCCCGCGCCCTCGTCCTGTACGACAGCGACTGGCCGCGGGAGGTCGCGCGGATGATCGGCGAGCGGCCCCGCCGCGACGCCTCCCCGCCGCCGGTGATGAACTTCTGGCCCGACCGCGCGGTCGTCGAGGAGATGCTGGGTCGGCCGGCGAGCCCCGCGGAGTTCGACGCCCTGGTCTCGCTCTTCGCGCAGTCGTACCTCTCGGGGAGGGCGTACCGGGAGATCGTGATCGAGCGCGTCGGGATCGACGCGCGGCGCGTGACCTGCCCGGTGCTGGCGATATCCGTCTCGGCGCGCGACAGGGCGCAGGCGGCGCTCGCGAGATTCTACGGCGCGTCGCGGCTCATCTTCGAGGGGTACTCGCACGGGAGCATCCTCATCAGCCGCTTCCACGGCCCGATCACGCGGCGGGTGACGGAGTGGATGGACGCGGGGTTTCCGCGCGGCGTGACGCGCAGCTACGGGTTCAAGGAGGCCACGGTGGAGGAGACGCGGGCGAACGCGGCGAAACTGCACTACTACAGCGGATGGGCGGAACCGAGCGTCCGTGTCTGCACCCGCAGGGGGCAGGAACTTTTGCGGGTCCCGATGCGGCGCGTGCGGCGGGGGCGGTTCCACGACGAGTGGCTCTTCGAGGCCACGGTTCCGTGCGCCCCCGGGGACCGGTTCTACGTATCCTGCCGGGGGAAGGAGGACCGCCCGGCGGGGCGGGGCCTCTACGACCCGCTCGGGAGGGATCTGTACCTGATGGACGGCGAGTTCTTTTCCGCGCCGCCCCCGGCGTTCCGCCGCCCGCCCGCCTACGCGAGCCGCGACGTCTACAGCCGCGGGCTCGCCCACCATTTCCGGGTCAACGTCATGCTCCCGCGCGACTACGGCTGCGGGGCGGGCGGCCCGTACCCGGTCGCGGTGCTCAACGACGGGCAGAACCAGTGGAAAAACCAGGGCGCGCACGGCGGGTGGCACACCGACACCATCGCCGTCGACGCGGCGCGGCGCGGCCGCTGCCGCGACCTCGTCCTCGTCTCCGTCTTCTCCCACCCGCGGAGGGACCCGGCGTACCTCCCGCCGCCGCACGGCAGGGCGGACCTGTACGTCGATTTCCTCGCCGATACCCTCCTCCCCGCGCTCCGGAAGGAGCTCGACCTCTCGACGTCGCCCGGCGACGTCGGGATCATCGGCGCCTCCTACGGGGCCAACTGCGCCCTCTACGCCGGGATGCGGCGGCCCGACGCGTTCGGCCTCGTCGGGAGCATCTCCTTCGCGCATGTCCCCCGCGACCCGGTGCGGGCGGCGATGCGCGCCTCGGCGACGCTGCCGATCCGGCGGCTCTACGCGGACTGCGGGACCCGCTGGGCCTACGACCAGCCGCACCGCGACGACTCCACGGGCGCCACGCGCGAGGTCCTCGCGATCGCCGCGGAGAGGGGGAAGACGCCGGGCGTCGACCTTCTCGGCATCGTCGCGGAGGGGCACTATCACAACGAGGTCTTCTGGCGCAAACGGATAGGCCGGTGCCTGGAGTTTCTCTTCCCGCCGAACTGAGCGGCGACGCCCCGCGGGAGGCCGTTTCGCGCCTCGACCGGCGTTAGGAAGGATCATGCAACAAAAAGTGTGGGCTTTCCGCCGAAGGGCTTAGTCAAATAGCCGGGCACAAGCTCTCCGGATTTATACACGACATACGTAAACAGCGCCAAATTGAGGTTTGCTCGTCCCTGGAA
>JAAYCL010000029.1 GCA_012729785.1 Chlamydiota bacterium
ATATACTGACAAGTTTTCGGTTCGGCCCCCTAGGGGGCCAAGGGAAGATGCACTCTCCACGGAGTGAATCTCAAAACCGGACATTTTAACTTTGCTAGAAATAGGACATTTTAACTTTGCTATTACACTCCGCGCTAAAAGGGTGGCTTCCCCTCCCCCCCGATGCTACACTGTGCGCGCCATGCCCCGGAACTTCGCCTGGCTCGTGCAGGACCAGCTCGCAGGGATGGAGCGCCCCGGGTCGTTCCACCCGCTCGGGGAGGACCTCCGGTTCCTCAAGGAGCGCGGGATCGGCCTGATCATCTCGCTCACGGTCGCCCCGCTCGACCGGAACGAGTGCGAACGGTTCGGCTTCGAACTGTTCCATATCCCGATCCGGGACGGCGAGGCGCCGGAGATTTCCGAGATCGAGCGCTTCCTCAGCTACGTCGCCTACGGGCTGGGCGGCGCCAAGAAGGTCGTCGCGCACTGCGGGGCGGGGTACGGACGCACCGGCACGATGCTGGCCTGCTTTTTGGTGCGCGCCGGCCGTCGGGCCGAAGAGGCGATCGCCGAGGTGCGCCGCAGGATACCGGGCGCAGTGGAGAACGAGGCGCAGGAGCGCCGGGTGGAGGAGTACGCGCTGCATCTGGAGAGGAAGGGGCGCACAACGGCCCGCGAAGGAGCGTGAGCGAATGGATCTGATGGACACGCTGGTCTCCCTCTGCAAGCGGAGGGGATTCATCTTCCAGTCGAGCGAGATCTACGGCGGTCTGAACAGCTGCTGGGACTACGGCCCGCTCGGCGTGGAGCTCAAGAACAACCTCAAGCGCCACTGGTGGCGGACGATGACGCAGCTGCGCGACGACGTCGTGGGGATCGACGCATCGATCCTGATGCACCCCTCCGTCTGGGTCGCCTCGGGGCACGTCGAGGCGTTCACGGACCCGCTCGTGGACTGCAGGTCGTGCAAACAGCGCTTCCGCGGCGACGAACTGAAGGACGGGAAATGCCCCCGCTGCGGCTCGCGGCAGGTCACGGAGGCGCGCCAGTTCAACCTCATGTTCAAGACCCACATGGGCCCGGTCGAGGAGGAGGGCTCCGTCGTCTACCTGCGGCCCGAAACGGCCCAGGGGATCTACGTGAACTTCCAGAACGTACTCACCCCCTCCCGACAGAAGATCCCGTTCGGCATCGCCCAGATCGGGAAGGCGTTCCGGAACGAGATCTCACCCGGGAACTTCGTCTTCCGCACGCGCGAATTCGAGCAGATGGAGATGCAGTTCTTCGTCGAGCCGGGAACCGACGCGGAGTGGCTCGAGCGCTGGAAGGCGGCCCGCATGGACTGGTACGCCGAACTCGGCCTGCGGAAGGAGAAGCTGCGCCTCCACCAGCACCCGCAGAAGGAGCTCGCGCACTACGCCAAGGACGCCTACGACATCGAGTACGAGTTCCCGTTCGGGTGGAAGGAGCTCGAGGGGATCCACAACCGGACCGACTACGATCTCTCGCGGCACCAGGAGCACTCGGGCAAGGATCTGTCCTACTTCGACGCCGCCTCGAACAAACGCTTCATCCCGTACATCATCGAGACCTCGGCGGGCGTGGACCGGACGCTCCTGACCTGCCTGGTGGACGCCTACCGCGAGGAGGAGGTCCGCGGGGAGAAGCGGGTGGTCCTCAAGCTGCACCCGCAGATCGCCCCGATGAAGGCCGGCATCTTCCCGCTCGTCAGGCGCGACGGCCTCCCCGAGATCGCCGCCGCGATCGCCCGCGAGCTCCGGCGCCACATGCCGGTCTTCGTCGACGACACCGGCTCGATCGGACGGCGCTACCGCAGGCAGGACGAGGCGGGGACGCCGTTCGGGATCACGGTCGACTCCCAGACGCAGCAGGACGGCACGGTGACGGTGCGCGACCGCGACACGATGGCGCAGGAGCGGGTGCGCGACACGGAGCTGGCGCAGTTCCTCAGGGCGCGCATCGGATAGCCGGCGGCCCGAGACCGGCGGCCCGGACGGAAAGGGCGGCGATGGGCGTTCCCGTGGAAGCGCCGTTCGAATGCCTCGGCTGCGGCGACTGCTGCCGGGTGCGCGGCTTCGTGCGCGTCAGCGCCGGCGAGGTCGACCGGATCGCGGCGTTCCTGGGCCTGGATCCGCGGGCCTTCGCCGAGGAGTATACCCGGTTCGCCGCGCACCGGCGGGGGCTCGAGCTCGAGGAGAAGCCCGACGGCGCATGTGTCTTCCTGCTCGGGGACGGTTGCGCCATCCACCCCGTGA
Source organism: Chlamydiota bacterium (assembly GCA_012729785.1). NCBI lineage: Bacteria > Pseudomonadati > Chlamydiota > Chlamydiota bacterium. The sequence goes on from JAAYCL010000029.1 coordinate 2,259, forward strand.
AACCGGCGCAGTGCCGGAACTTTCCCGCGGGGTGGCGGTACCCGGGGGTGGAGGAGGTCTGCCCCGCGTGGAGGCAGCGGACAACAGGGGGGGGCGCCGCCATGGAGGTCGTTGTAGAGAAGCCGACGCCGGAGACGCTGCAATCCCTCGAGGTGGACGGGTGGGGGATCTGGGAATGCGGGCCCAGCACCTTCGACTGGTCCTACGACTCCCCTGAGACCTGCTACATCCTGGAGGGTCGGGCGCGGGTCGCGACGCCGACGGGAACGGTCGAGTTTGCGGCGGGGGATCTCGTCCGCTTCCCCGAGGGGCTCTCCTGCACCTGGACGGTCGTGGAGAAGGTGCGGAAGAGGTACCTGCTCGGCTGACGAGGTCAGCTCCCGCGGCCGAGCAGCCCGCGGGCGATCTCCCTGAGCGGATCGGCGCGCCCGTCGAACGCGCCCAGCGCCTCCACGGCGGCCTCGACGTGCGCCGCGGCGATCCGGCGCGACTCCTCGACGCCGAACAACCCCGGATAGGTCGCCTTGCGCGCCGCCGCGTCCCGCCGGGCCCGCTTGCCCATCAGGTGCTCGTCCCCCGTTGCGTCGAGGATGTCGTCGGTCACCTGGAACGCCATCCCGAGCGAGCGCCCGTAGGCCCTGAGGGATGCCGCATCGCCGGCCTCGGCGCCGCCGAGCACCGCGCCGAACGTTGCGGAGGCCTCCATCAGGGCGGCGGTCTTGCAGGCGTGGATCTCCGCCAGCTCCTCCGCCGAAATCGCTCTCCTCTCCGCGCAGAGGTCCATGACCTGCCCCCCCACCATCCCCGCCGCCCCGCTTCCCTGCGCGAGCGCGGCGACGAGCGCCGCGCGCGCGCCGGGCGGGACCGCCTCCTCCCGCGCCACGACCTCGAACGCCAGCGTGAGGAGGGCGTCGCCGGCGAGGATGGCCAGCGCCTCGCCGAAGACGCGGTGACTGGTCGGCCTGCCGCGCCGCAGGTCGTCGTCGTCCATCGCGGGGAGATCGTCGTGGACGAGCGAATAGGTGTGGACGAGCTCCAGGGCGCACGCCGACGACACGAACGGCGACGGGTCGGCCCCGAGCGCCTCGATCGCCGCGATGCAGAGGATCGGCCGAAGCCTCTTCCCCCCCGCGAAGACGCTGTAGCGCATCGCCTCACGCAGGGCGGCGGGACCGGCCCCCGTGGGCGGCAGGAGGCGTTCGAGGGCGCCGTCCACGAGCCGTTTTCTCTCATCGATGTACCGGGCGAGATGCATGACGCCTCCGGGCGCGGGATACCAGCATACCCGATCCCCCCTCCCCCGTCCACCGCTGCGCGCCCCGGGGCGGCTTCATGGAGGCGGGGCGTGTTTGACATTGGGGAGGGGACGTGCTATCATATGTCCGTTTTGGAGGAAGGTATTGATGGGGGCAAAACGGATTCTTATCGTCGACGACGACCGGGAGATCCTCGACGCGCTCTCCAGGAACTTCATTCGGGATGGGTTCGACGTCTTCACCGCCGCGGACGGCCACGAGGCGATGATCAGCGCCCTCGAGAAGCGGCCCCCGATCGTCCTCCTCGACTACAACATCCCGATGCGTGACGGCCTCGACCTCCTGCGGGAAATCAAGGGGGAGATGCCCGAGACGATGGTGATCGTCATCACCGGGATGGGGTCGGAGGACGTGGCCGTCGAGGCGATGAAGCGCGGCGCCAAGGACTACGTGCGGAAGCCGTTCGACCTGGCAAAACTCAACCGGATCGTCCGCACCTGCCTCGACGACTACTACCGCGGCATCGTCGCCACGAACTCCGAGTACGTCTACCCGCTCGACGACGAGGTGATCCACCGCTACGAGTTTTTGCGCACGGTCTACACCTCCCCCTCCCCCGACATCACGCGCATCTCCGCCCGGTTCGGCTTCAGCCGGAACATGTTCTATCTCCTCAACCGCGAGATGCAGCGGTACGGGGTCCGCGGCCTGTTCGACAAGACCAAGAAGGACCTCGAGGCGGCGCTGGATCACAACGAGAAGCTCTCCGCCAAGAAGGAGGTGGCGCGCCCCGAGGAGCCTCTCCCCTCCGGGGAGCGGTACCCGTTCAGCCGGTTCATCAACCCCTCCGATGTCGTGCAGACGCGCCTGGAGATGATGCGGGAGGCGGCCACCACGCCGAATCCGCATATCGGCAACATCGCCAAGAAGTACGGGGTAAGCCGCCAGCTCTTCTACACGCTCTACGACCGCTTCTCGCGGCAGGGGGCGCTCGGCCTCCTGAACCGCGCCAAGGGCAGGTGCGGCAAATCCTGACAGGCCGTTCCGCCTCCTGCATCTCTCCTTGACCTCCCCCTCGGCTGCGTAGTAGCATGTCGGAAAATCACACCGCGCCGCGCGCGCGGTTCAGCGGAGGAACAGGCGATGTCAGAGGCACTGGGGATGATCGAGACGCGGGGGTTCGCGGCGATGGTCGAGGCGGCCGACGCGATGGTGAAGGCGGCGAAGGTCGAGCTGGTGAGCTACGAGAAGATCGGCGGCGGCTACG